>PGXP01000067.1:1619-9733 GCA_002839205.1 Spirochaetae bacterium HGW-Spirochaetae-9 | reverse complement strand
TGAAGCACATGCGACCCTGGATACCGGAGCCATCAATGTAGTCAGCGCCATCTACCTCGGATATCGAGCCTTCGATACATTGGGAGAAACGGTTGTTCTTCTGATCGCTGTTTCCGGAACCCTGGCCATCATTGCCGGCGGCTTTTCAGGTGCCGAAGAAGCCGTATTTAAGTCGCACCGGCCCAGTTCATCGGGAAAAGAACCGTTGGAACTTATCGCAGGAAAACTAGGATTGATAGTCCTCGTGTTCGGTGCCTATGTGATGGCCTTTGGGCACCTCTCCCCGGGAGGGGGTTTTCAGGGAGGTGTTGTGGTGGCCTCAGGGCTTTTATTCCTGGCCTTGGGCGAAGGAGGCAATCGAGCTTCCCGACTTACCGATCCGGAATTTTTACAAAAGCTCGAAGCTGGCGCATTCCTGATCCTTCTATTGGCGATGACCGTTGGCATGTTTGCAGGTTCTGGCTTTCTTTCTGTTCCTTCATTCGGTGGCAATACCGTTAATCCTGTTGGATATATCGTTTTTCTCAATATAGCCCTTGGACTCAAAGTTGGCGCCGGGATTGGCTTGATTTGTGTCATAATGATAGGAGATCTGCATCGATGATTTCCCGGATACTCATGGCGGCCATATTCCTCGTAGGCTTGTGGGGCGTCGTTGCGGATAAAAACATGATGCGAAAGGTCTTTGGCCTGACCATTCTTACTTCTTCGGTAGTGTTGCTCTTTGTTGTTGAAGGCGGAAGCGTGGGTATCAATGCCCCTATCATGGAAGCCGGAATTTCCAATATCGTGGATCCAGTTCCGCAGGCGCTCATGCTTACAGCCATCGTCATCGGAGTATGCGTTACAGCCCTGGCGCTTGCTCTTGTTTGTCGAATTCACGCGGCTACGGGTACGCTCGATATCGAAGAGGCGGCCAAGAGGATGGGCGATGGACACTGACAATCTGGCCATCCTTCCCACTCTTCTACCTTTAACGGCTGCGGCGATCGTCCTCATTGCCAAGGCATTTCTCAACAAAGACGCTCAAAGTAAAGCTACATCACTCGCGGGAATAGTCGGACTTTTTCTTCCCTGGATACCCATGGTGCTCCTCTTGCCCCCGATAGTGGCACAAGAAGTCCCTGCCTTTATATTCGGAGGCTGGAGGGATGGAACCGGGATTTATTTTAGATTCGACGGCCTTGCCTGGGCTCTGAATGCCCTCACCCTTCTTGTCTGCACCGGAGCATGGATATACTCGCGATCCTCGGGTCCTAAAAGTTCGGGGTTCGCGGTCATGTTTTTCATACAAGTGGCTGCTTCCTGCGCCACCATGTCAACCATGGATGTGTTCAACCTTTTTGTGTGCCTGGAAGTAATGGGTATGACCTCCTATGTGCTCATCGCCGACGCGAAAACCCCTGGATCATACATTGCTTCTTTCACCTATTTGATGTCCAGCGCGGCCACAATGCTTCTGTTCCTCATAGGGGTGTATGGATTGTATCGACTCACGGGAGACCTCAATTACAATGCTATCCAAAAATTTTTAGCCCAGTGCTCGATGCAGGAATCCCGTCTAGCCGCCCTATGTGCTATTTGTCTGATCATCCCTATCGTGCTTAGGGCAGCGATTATGCCTCTCTCGGGGTGGCTTCTCCTGGCTCACTCTCAGGCGCCCCACCCCGTTTCCGCCGTCCTGTCGGGAGTCTTGCTCAAGGTTCCTCTTTTTGCCCTTGTACGACTTCTGCTGATATTCCCCACAGGAGGGGCCTTGGGATCGGCAATATCTTTCGCCGGTGCGTTGGGAGCTCTATTGGCGGTTGCCATGGCTCTTGTCCAGAGCGATGCAAAGCGCCTCCTGGCCTATCATTCCGTCAGTCAGACCGGGTATGTGGCAGCAGCCCTCGGCGCTGCTATCGTACTCTTACGGGGGTCGGATCCTGGGCTTGGATTGATCTTTCTGGTTGCGGCATATCTCCATGCCTTGGGTCATGGAATTTTTAAAAGTCTTTTATTCCTTTCCGTCGGTACTCTTGTGGACATTAAAGGTCAAAGAGATGTGTATTCCATTCGCGGTGGATTTTCTTCGCTAAAAAAGGCCGGGGACTCCCTTGGAGTTACCGGTTTAAGCTTCGCCGTGGGCGCCCTTTCCATTGCTGCCATACCTCCTTTAATAGGCTTCTCTACCAAGGGCTACATATCCAAATATATGGCCGGGAATTATCTCTACGGCTTTCTTGTTGTTGCAGCAGTTCTTACGGTTGCATCATTTATCAAATTAAGTCGAATTTTCTTTTCTTCCTCGGACGAATCAAAAAACACCTCGGTGCGTGTTGGTGCCGGAAGGATATATTCCGTGCTTGGACTGGCCTTTTTTTGTATAGCGGGAGGTATTCTCGCCCCTCAGCTGTTCCGTTTTGGAATACTGCTCTTCAGATCCATCATCCCCGGATTGCCCTTGCCAGAACTTTCCCTCGCAAGCGCACCTGGGCTTTTTACCCTAAAAAATCTCGCCCAGACAGCCCTTACCATTCTTGCTGGCATTGCGGTATTTCTAATCATTACTTCCAGGTTAGGACGGCGCCTCACGCATTCGATCGGCGACCATGTCCCTTCCTTTGAGACAATATTTCTGGGAATGAGTGCCGCTCTCTTTATCTTGGCAATCCAAATTTAGGCCGTAGAGTTCAACCCTCCAAGTGGGGCAGGTCCACCCAGCGTCGCGTCTTCCAGCTCTCCAGGCCGAGCTCGGCCAGCTGGACTCCCTTGGCTCCGGCGAGGAGGTCCCAGGGGAAGGGATCGTCCTGGGCCACGTGGAGGAGGAATTTTTCCCACTGCACCTTGAAGGCGTTGTCCGCGATATCCCGCGTTGGCATTCTGGCCCAGTCCTCGTAGTAGTCGATGCCGCTCGCTATGTCGGGATTCCAGACAGGTTTGGGCGTCATGGCCTCGCCCTGGATATGGCACTCGCGCAGGCCCGCGACTGCCGTGCCCTTCGTGCCGTCCACCTGCATCACGAAGAGATCGTCGCGCCGCACGCGCACGGCCCAGGAGGAGTTGAACTGGCAGATGACGCCGTTCGCGAGCTGGAAGGTTCCGTAGGCAGCGTCCTCGGCCGTACAGGCGTATTCCTTGCCCTTCTCGTCCAGACGCTTGCCTATGTGGGTAGCGCCGAGGGCCGAAAGGGATTGTATCTCGCCGAAGAGATTGTCGATCACATAGCGCCAGTGGCAGAACATGTCGATCATGATGCCGCCGCCGTCTTCCTGCCTGTAGTTCCAGGAAGGCCGCTGGCAGGGCTGCGAATACCCATCGAAAACCCAATAGCCGAATTCGCCCCGCACCGAGAGGATCTCCCCGAAAAAGCCCGTATCGATGAGGTATTTCAGCTTGAGGAGGCCGGGGAGCCAGAGCTTGTCCTGGACGACGCCCTGCTTGACTCCGGCGGCCTTCGCCAGCCTGTAGAGTTCGAGGGCTCCGGCGGTTGTCGTGGCAGTCGGCTTTTCACAATAGATAGCCTTGCCCGCGGCGATGGCCTTCGTTATGCCGACCGTGCGCTGGGCCGTCGTCTGGGAGTCGAAATAGATTTCGTTGGCCGGATCGGCGAGGGCGCCGTCCAGGTCAGTTGTGTATCGCGCCACCGAATAGGTCTTGGCGAGGGCAGCGAGCTTTTTCTCGTCGCGGCCGACGAGGACGGGTTCGGGAACGAGGCGGGAACCGTCGCGGAGCCTCACTCTGCCCAGCTCGCGGATAGCCAGTATCGAGCGCGCGAGGTGCTGGTTCGTTCCCATCCTTCCCGTCACGCCGTTCATCAGAATCCGTATTGTCCTGTCGCTCATACCTTCTCCTTCCATGCTTCCTTCACCATTCCGAGGAACTCGTCCTGGTCCATCGCCCAGTAGCGGTTCGAGAAAATTTCCACTTCGACGAAACCCGAGAAGCCCGCCTTCTCTACCCATCCCCTGATGCGGGGGATGTCGATGCAGCCCTCGCCCATGAGGCCGCGGTCGTTCAGCATGTCGACGGTGGGCGATTTCCAGTCGCAGACGTGGAAGGCGAATATCTTGCCCATGGCGCCGCAGCGCGCGATTTCGCTTTCGAGTTCAGGGTCCCACCATACATGGTATACATCGACCGCCACGCCGAGCGATGGATGGGCGAAGCGCTCGCAGAGGTCGTTGGCCTGCTTCATCGTGTTCACGACCGACCGCGTGTCGGCGTACATGGGGTGGAGGGGCTCGATGGCCAGCCTCACCCCGGCTTTCTCCGCCTCGGGAAGAATGGCCTCGAGGCCGGCGGCCACCTGATCACGGGCTATATCGAGGGTTACCCGGGGGTCTGCGCCGCAGACGAGGACTATGTGGGGCGCTCCCAGTTCCGCGCTGGCGTGTATAAGGTTGATGTTGTCGGCGATGCGCCTGAGGCGCTCGTCCTCGGATGCCGCGGGGAAAAAGCCGCCGCGCACCATCGATACAGTTCTCAGACCGGCCTGGCGAATAAGCGCGGCGGCGGCTGAAGGCTTCATCCCCTCGATCGTCTCCTTCCAGACGGAGATGCCGGAGACGCCCGCTTCGGCGTATTTGGCCACCGCCGTCGCGAGGGGCCAGGGTTTTGTCGTGAAAGTATGGATGGCGAAGCGTGAAAGATCCGTCATAGAGACTGGCCTCCTGAAAATTCTCAGATCGTGTAGAAGCGCTGGGGCTCTACGCCGCGTCCCAGCCTCTGCAGGTAGAGAGCGAGCTCGAGAAGGTGGTAGTCGCCCCACATGCAGGATTCACCGCGTGGTATGCCGTCGGCGCCGGGCGCGGCGTCCCAGCCGTTGGGGTAATGGTATACGGCGTTGAGAAGGAGGCCTTCGTGTCCTGGATCGCCGCTCAGATAGGGCTCATCCATGAGGCTTCGGGCTATCCTGGCCCCCGCTTTCAGATATCTGTCTGCCAAAGGCTTGCCGGCGGCGGCGAAGTGCCTCCCCAGCCTCAGCATTCCCTGGGCAGCGATCGCCGCCGCCGAGGAGTCGACGGGCTCGAAGGGATTCCCGGGGTCGGCTGGCTTCTCGAGCCAATTCCCCAGCTTCCAGAGATTGGGAGCGCCCGTGTCCCAGTAGGGGATGCCGTCGGGAGGCGTATTTTCGATATAGAAATCGCTAGTGACCCTGGTCACCTGCTCGAAGCGCTCGATCACCGATCGTTTCGTGGGAAAGCAGGCCAGTTCAAGGGCGGGGAATTCCGCTTCCGGAAGGCTTTCCAGGTATTCCAGCTCCTCGGCGAAGCCAAGGATGATCCAGGCCAGGCCCCGCGTCCAGGTAGTAAAGGGAGAATAGCCCTGCTGGCTCGCCGGGCAGCGGTACGAGCGGCTCTCCACATTGAAGATCGATTCGTGGGCTACCCTTCCGGCCACGTCCCAGCGGTCACGGCCCTGCCCGAAGTAGACATTGTAGCGGGCCGTCGTCTCGGCGTGCCGCAGAAGCCTGGCAAGGAGGCTCACCCTCTTGTCCTGTTCGCCCATGAGGACGTGGCCGAGGCTGTGGGCCACGGCGAGCACGCGCAGCGAGCGTATCGTGTCGGCGAAGAGAGAGTGGGCCCCGTTGAAGGAATGGATGAAGCCCAGGTCGGGGAAGTGGGTCCAGCGCGAAGCCTGGACGGCGCCCGAAACCTTGAGGGCCAGGCGGCAGAATTCGGCTTCCCACTCGTTCTTCTCGATCCGGCCTTCGGCCATCATGCGGAGGAGATTGCCGTAGGTGGAGATATTGTTGAAGCCGTGGTCGTGGACGCCGAAGTGGGAAACATGGCGTGCCATGGACTTCACGGTCTTTTCCCGCCCATAGTCCAGGAACCAGGGATCGCCCGACGCTTCGTAGACGAGGAGAGCGTTGCCGAACTGGAAGCCCTGGGTCCACTCGGTCCAGCCGCGCTGGGTGTAGCGGCCGCCTATCGTGAATACCGGCGAACCTGATTCGCCTTCCCATCGGGCCGCGAGCCCCCTCGTTTTGCCTGCCGCAAGCGAGAAAACCTTGCCGACCGGTCCGGCGAAGGACGCCCAGTCCGTCGTTTCGTGCAGATCGATCATGGGAACCTCCTGGAGATGATACTCAAAGCCTGGAAATCTGGAATCCGCCGTCGATGTTGAAGATGTTGCCCGTCGAATAGGCGAAATCGCCTTCGAGGAGTGATCGTACGGCCCGGCCGACATCGGCGGGATAGCCCCAGCGTTTCTGGGGCACCACGCCCTCGGCTATCAGCGCGTCATATTTGGCTTTGACGCCCTTTGTCATGTCGGTCTCCATGATGCCGGGTCGAAGCTCGTAGACCTGGATGCCGGAACCGGCCAGCCTCGCCGCCCATAGCTGGGCCGCCATGGAAAGTCCCGCCTTGGAGACACAGTATTCGCCTCTGCCTATCGATGCAGTGGCGGCTGAAATCGAGGTGACAAAAATGACCGTATGCCCCTGAGGAAGGGCGGAGGGGGCATTGCCAGCCAGCCAGCGTCGCGCCATAGCTTGGGTGAGAAAGTAGGGTCCCTGCAGGTTGGTGCGCAGCACTTCCTCGAAAGACTCCTCGCTCGCGTCGAGGATGTCGGCCCGTACTTTAGGCCCGATGCCTGCGTTGTTCACGAGGGCGTCCACGGAACCGAAGAATGAAAACACCTCGTCCACAAGGGCTGAACGCTGGGCTGGATCCGCGATGTCGCATCGGAAAATTCCGAAGCGCTGGTCGCTTGAGGGGGCCGCGGCGCTGCATAGGGCCAGCGACTCTCTGGCCGCCGCCTCGTTGCCCGAGTAATGGATGGCTACGGAAAATCCATGGGAGGCGAGTTCGAGAGCGACGCCGCGGCCCAAACCCCGGCTGGAACCGGTGACAAGGGCGACAGGCACACTTCTGAAGCCTTCGGCTCCATATGCGGATTTCAGCATGAAAACAGAATCCTGTGCGTTCGTCCCTTTGTCAAGCAATTTCATTGCCGCCTTGAGTTCAACAGAATGAAAATGTACCGGTAAATATTCGGTATTATGCATAAAATCATAAAAATTCTTGACAGCGCTTTGAATCCCCTTCTATACTTTCCTCATCGCATCGACTAATCACAGGAGGCGTCTTTATGAAGAAGACCGCAAGCTCACCTATCGCAAGAGCCATCACAATCCCGAAGTCAAGCGTATTTACGAACGCTTCCTGGGAGCCCCCAATAGCGAGCTTGCCCACAAGCTCCTTCATACCCACTACTTTGAACGCTCGGTCAGCACAGGTCAGGTAGTCAAAGAAGCCACACACAAACATCACTAAAGGCTATTGCCTTGTAATATCCAGCCGGATTGCTCGATGCGATCCGGCTTTTTCTTTGTCCGGTTTGATCGATTGCTCCTTGCTCCCTGCTTGAATCCACTGGAGATCCCCTAGTGATCCCCTAGTGATTCCCTTGTGGCGACAAGGGGATCTCCAGTGCAGTGCGAGAGATTTGCCAGAAGATTTAACGGGGAGGATTTAACACAGAGGAAGCGCTGGGCGCTACGCGCCGTGGGTAAGTGATGGAGTGGGGTGCTGCGAGCAGTTTGATTGAATGGATTCCTGCCTTTTCACCCCGCCAAACCACAAGTGGTTTGCCGAGGACCTCGGCCGCAGAAATGACGGTAGGGGTCGAGTCTGGCGGAAGGGGTTGCGCAGGAATGACGTTCATTTTGAGCCTGATAGGGGATCTACGCATATGGCGCAGCTTCACTATTAACTTATTCACTGTTTAACTCATTCACTTGTTAGTTTATAAACCGCGCGTAGCGCACGCTCCCACATAAATCCGAAAAAGCATCGGAATCTCCCTTGACAGAATCAGGCGATTTGCAAAAATCAGACGGATGAGATAAGTGGAGTTTATGATGTCTTTTGTGCACTTGCATAACCATAGCCAATACAGTTTGCTGGATGGAGCCTGCCGGGTTGACCGGATGATCAAGCTCGCCCTGAGCTACGGCATGCCCGCCGTCGCTATCACGGATCACGGCAATCTGTACGGCGCGATAGATTTTTACCGACAAGCCAAAAAAGCCGGGATCAAACCGATCGTCGGCATCGAAGCCTACATTATAAATGGCGATATCTCCAGCGAAGAATCCAAAAATGAGACCCGTCACCACCTGA
>PGXP01000067.1:0-1599 GCA_002839205.1 Spirochaetae bacterium HGW-Spirochaetae-9 | reverse complement strand
CAAGCCAAGAATATCGAAAGCATTGCTGGAGCAATACAGCGAGGGTATCATCTGCCTTTCCGCCTGTATCAAGGGTGAAATCCCCTCTCTACTCCACAATGAACGTAGCAAACAGGCTCGCGAAACGATCGAATGGTATAGGAAAATCTTTGGTGAAAGATTCTTTCTGGAAATCCAGGACCATGGGCTCGAGATAGAGCAAAAAGTGATGCCAAAGCTCATCGAGATTGCCAGAGAAATGAATGTACCGCTAGTGCTTACAAATGACTGCCACTATCTGCATCAGGAAGATTCTGAGGCTCACGATATCCTGCTTTGTATCCAAACCGGCAAGCAGTTCAACGATCCGGGCAGGATGCGTTACAATACCACACAGCTTTACTTTAAGTCTCCGGACGAGATGCGCTCGCTCTTCCCGGAAGTGCCAGAGGCTTATGAGAATACCCTGAGAATAGCGGAGATGATCGATCTGGAGCTTAGATACGACCAGTTCCTGCTCCCTGAAATCGAGACTCCGCCTCAGTATCAGAGTATGGCAGATTACCTGAAAGCTCTCTGTTATGAAGAAGCAGCCAGGCGTTACCCGGATTTTGGCGAAGAGATCAGGAATCGGATCGATTACGAACTGGGTGTGATCAACCGGATGGGCTTTGACGGTTACTTCCTGGTGGTCAAAGATTTGATCGACAATGCCCGCAAACAGGATGTGCCGGTCGGTCCCGGACGTGGATCCGCAGCGGGCAGTATCGTAGCATATCTGCTTGATATTACTCGGATTGATCCGATCAAATACCGGCTCTTCTTTGAGCGTTTCCTCAACCCGGAGCGTATCGGTATGCCTGATATCGATATCGACTTTTGCGCCCAAGGCAGATCAAAAGTGATCGACTATGTGGTGCAAAGATATGGCAGACAGAGCGTTACGCAGATCATTACCTTCGGTACTTTGGGTGCCAAATCGGTGATCAAGGACGTAGCAAGGGTGCTATCCGTACCGGCATCCGAGGCGAATAACCTCACCAAGCTGATCTCACCCGGAGCCAAGAGCCTTGAAGATGCTTACAAAGTAAAAGGTGAATTTGCTGATGCGATCAATTCCAACGAGCTTTACCAAAGCATCTACAAGCACAGTTTGGTGCTGGAAGGATTGATCCGGCAGACCGGTATTCACGCTGCCGGATTGGTGATCGCACCCGGCGACCTGACAGACTATGTACCCTTGGCTTGCAGCGTCCAGAAAGGCGGCGACAATGCCGTCCTGGTGCAGTATGAAGGCAAGTGGCTGGATGATCTCAAGATGCTCAAGATGGATATCCTGGGGCTGAAGACCCTCACCTTGATCAAAAAGACAGTTGATCTGGTAAAAGAAAGCCAAAATATCGACATTGACATAGATAAGATCTCTCTGGACGACAAAAAGGTCTTCAAGCTGCTTTCTCAAGGCGAGACCAAGGGAGTCTTCCAGTTTGAATCGGATGGAATGACCAAGTATCTGATGGACCTCAAGCCCAATATGTTTGAGGATCTGATCGCAATGGTCGCTCTCTTCAGGCCGGGTCCAATGCGCTTTATCGATACCTATATCGCCCGTAAACACGG
>PGXP01000066.1 GCA_002839205.1 Spirochaetae bacterium HGW-Spirochaetae-9 | reverse complement strand
CAAAAGCGGCTGGTAGAGTCCTGCGACTGACGATGGAGGCAGGCTTTTTATGCCTTTCCTGGGAGGCGCGGTTATGTAGGACAGGAATTTGGCAATATCTTCCGAGGTCGATACGATGCCGTCGGCAGGCGCGGCGATGTAGGGAACGCGCGAGTCATAGGGGAAGGAGAGGCCAAAAAAGAGGCCTGAACCTGTAGCCACACCCTGGAGTGAATCGGGTCGGGCTGTGGTGCCGTGCATCTCGAGGGGAATGAGGAGGCGCGACTGGAGAAGCTCATCGAAGCTCATCCCTTCCGCATTCTCCATCGCTATGCCCAGAATTCTGTAGGCCAGACGGCTGCGCACCGTATTTCCCGGCTGGAACCTCAACCTGAGATACTTTTCGGGATCGAACTCACCGGCCTCGAGCCCCGATATCCTCGATCCGAAATTCTTGAGGGTCTGGTCGCTCAGGCTCAGAGAATGCGATGCCAGCTGGCGAAGGGTGATGGCTCTTTCCGGGGAAGGCACCACACCCGCCTCCGGATCTACCTTGATGTTTCTGATTCCGCTCGTGGGGATTTCGGGCAGGTACATTCGGAGATCGTCGCCGAGAGAGAGGCTTTTCTGGAGGGTCAGGGAATAGAGGAGAGCGCCAGAGAGTATTTCCGAGCTTGGCCCGAGGTACATTGGAGTATCCTTGGCCAGCGGCTGACCCGAGCCATCGTAACCGAAGGATTCCTGATAGAAAATGGAGCCGTTCCTGCAGACGGCCACCGAATAGCCGGCATTGGCCTGGCGCGACCGCTCATGCTTGAACATTGTGCCAAGTTCGGTGTATCGCTCAGGGCCGATGTCGGGCAGATATATGATCACCGCCAAAGAAAGGGCGATGACGATCCAAGGAATCAGCTTCCTGAACAATCGCATCGCCCGAGTATAGCATGGCTACAGTGTATAGAGGAGATCCTGATAGCTCGGGATGGGCCAGTCGCTTTTGGGCATGAGACGCTCGAGTTCGTCGCACACGGTGCGCAGAGCATCCATTCTCGGTACGACGGCATCCCTGTACGACTGGGCGCTTGTCAGGGCGTCTTCCACTCGCTGGGCGTCGCTGAGGGCTACCTCGAGCCTGTCGGATTCTTCGACGAGGTGGCCTGAGAGCGAGGCGATCCGGCGGGCGCGCTGCTCCTGGGCGACACTGGCTGCCCCAATGGCAGCCAGGCGGGCTGCTTGCTTGGCATATTCGCTCGCACTCGCCGAGGCTGCCGCGAAGATAGAGCGCCGCGCGATGTCCAGAGCGACGCCCGCTTCGATGTTCACCTGCTTGGCGTAACGCTCGAGGTAGATGATGCAACGCGATTCCGCCTCCTCCTTCGTGAGGATGCCCAGGCTGGTGAGCATCGCCACGTTCGATTCCTCCATGAACTCGGGTATGGCCTCTACCGCCGACCTGAAGAATGGCAGACCGCGGACCGCGGCCTCTTTGATCCATTCGGTCGAATAGCCGTTTCCATTGAATACGATACGCTTGTGTGCCTTCCAGGAGGCGCCCGCGACGGCCAGGGCGGCCTCGATGGGGGATGCCCCCTTCGCCAGGGCTTTTTCGAGCTTTTCAGCTATATCGGTAAGACTCTCGGCGACGGCAGCGTTGATCGCCATGGACGGCGTGGCTGCCGACTGTGAGGAAGCCACCATCCTGAATTCAAATTTGTTGCCCGTATAGGCAAAGGGGCTTGTCCTGTTCCTGTCCGAAACATCCTTGAGGAGCTTCGGGAGGCTTTTGGCTCCCAACTCCATGAGGCCGGCGGCGAGATCAGGCTTCTTCTTGCCGTTCGAGAAGGAATCGAAGAGCTCGGTAAGCGTATCGCCCAGGAAGATGGAGATGATGGAGGGAGGAGCCTCGTGCCCCCCCAGCCGCCTGTCGTTTCCGGCCGTTGAAGCGGAAGCCCTGATGAGGGCTGCCCTCGTGTCGACAGCCTGCACTACGGCGACCGTGAAGAGAATGAATCGCGCTATGGCTTTCGATGTCTCCCCTTCCTCGCCTGAGAGTGTCTTTGCCGGTTCGAGAAGGTTGATGCCCGTATTGGTCGACATCGACCAGTTTACATGCTTGCCCGAGCCGTTGACGCCGTCAAAGGGCTTTTCATGCATAAGGGCCGCCATTCCGTGGCGGGCAGCGACTTTCCGGAGCGTCTCCATGACGAGCTGATTGTCGTCAGCCGCAATGTTGGCCTGCGTGAAGATGACGGCCAGTTCGAACTGGTTGGGCGCCACCTCGTTGTGCTGTGTCTTGGCCGGTACGCCCATGGACCATAGCTCGGAGTTCACTTCGCTCATAAAGGCAGCCACTTTTTCCTCTATGGCTCCATAGTAGTGGTCTTCCATCTCCTGGCCCTTGGCGGGCATGGAGCCGAACACTGTTCTGCCGGTGAGGATGAGATCGGGGCGCTTCTTGTACAGTTCGGCATTGACAAGGAAGTATTCCTGTTCAGGCCCGACGGTAGGGATAACCCTGTCCACCTCACTGTCGCCGAGGAGATGGAGCACTTTCGTGGCGGCCTTGCTGAGGGCTTCCATAGACCGGAGGAGGGGTACCTTTTTATCGAGGGCATGGCCATTGTATGACACGAAGGCTGTGGGAATGCAGAGGGTGACGCCCTTGGGATTGGTCTTGAGGAAGGCTGGGCTTGTGACGTCCCAGGCAGTATAGCCGCGTGCCTCGAAGGTTGCGCGCAGGCCGCCAGAGGCGAAGCTTGACGCGTCGGGCTCGCCCTTCACGAGTTCCTTTCCGGAAAATTCCATGATGACGCTTCCGTCGGAGAGGGGCGAAACGAAGGATTCGTGTTTTTCGGCCGAAAGGCCTGAGAGGGGGTGGAACCAGTGCGTATAGTGGGTGGCGCCATGTTCGGACGCCCACTCCTTCATCGCCGCGGCGACAACTTCCGCGACCTCGAGGGTGAGATCCTTTTTCCCCGTCTGGACGAGGAGGAGCTCTGAAAAGATCGAGCGGGGAAGCCGTTCGCGCATGACATCGTTGGAAAAACAGTGGTTGCCGTAAATTTCCGACAGCCTTTCCGTGGATCGTTTGGCTTCCAGGTCGGATTGTGCCATGATTTTCTCCTTGAAACGAGGGTTGAGCCTGCTATGTTAAGGTATATAGCAAGCAGCATGCCAAATTGAAGAAAACGTTGAGACAATAGTTGAGCAGTATCTATCTCTATGGGTAAAAGGGAGCTGTCTTTAACCGCCTAGGATACAAAGGGGCCGTCGAGTGAGTGGTAACAAGATTTTAAAGAGCAAAATATGACAATATTGTAACAATGTATTATAAATACTACATTTTTGTTCTATAGCCGCGATAGTCCACCTTGTAATGCTGCAGCGCAAAGCGAAAGCGCCGTTCCGTTATTCCGAGGCGCCGCGCCGCCGATGCCGAATTGCCCCGCTCGATCTTGAGCGCTTCCACCAGCATTTCTTTTTCCAGCCTGGCGATGGCACCATCGAAGGTAGACATGGGTTCGGTTCCCGTCGACGTGGCCGACTGGAGGCTTGGAGGCAGGTTGTAGGAATGGATCACTCCGTCGGTTGTGACGATGCCCGCCCGCGCGATGCAGTTTTCCAGTTCCCTCACATTCCCGGGCCAGTGATAGATCATCAGAAGGTCGAGGGCCGGACTTGAGATGCGCTTGATCGTCCTGCCCGAAACGGAGCCGAATTTTTCGGCAAAATGATCGGCCAGAAGGAGGATATCGGCGCCACGCTCGCGAAGGGGAGGGATGTGGAGAGGGAATACATTGAGACGGAAATAGAGATCTTCCCTGAAGCTGCCTTCTTCCACGGCTTTTTTGAGATCGCGATGGGTGGCGGCGATGATGCGAGCGTTCGTTCTTATGGCTTTATTGCCACCGACGCGTTCAAAGCTACGTTCTTGTAGGATTCTGAGGAGCTTGACCTGCACTGCAAGCGAAAGGTCGCCGATCTCGTCAAGGAAGAGTGTTCCGTCCCTGGCAGCCTCGAAACGCCCCTGACGCGCCGCTATGGCGCCCGTGAAGGCTCCCTTCTCGTGTCCGAAGAGCTCGCTTTCGATGATGCTTTCGGGGAGGGCTGCACAGTTGATTGCGATAAATGGACCTTTCGATCGATCGCCGCATTCGTGTATCGCCTTGGCCACGAGTTCCTTGCCTGTCCCGCTTTCTCCCAGGATGAGGACAGTGGCATCGGTACCCGCTACCTGGCCGATGAGGGTGTACACTTCCTTCATGCTGTCCGAGTTGCCGATAATGCCGTGGAAGGAAACACCTTTCATCGCAGGCACCCGTTCAGGTGCTGCGGCCGTTTGGCTGCTTGCCTCATAGGGCAGGGCGGAAGCACAGCGTTGCATGAGGGCTGCCCTGAGGCCGAGGGCTTCCTCGATGAGGTAGCAGGTCCATTGGAGAAGCTCTTTGGCCAGCTCCAGGCGGGCGCCAGAAAAACCCGGGCTTGCGATGAGGCTCATGGCTCCTGCGATGCGCCTTCCGTTCCGGATGGGCGATTCAAAGCAGGGCCGCTTTCCTTCGATGGCAAAATCGACCAACTCTTCTTTTTCGAGGGCGAGCCCGCAGGGAAAAGTTCCCATCCGTATGGAAAGGTGGCCATAGGCTTCCTGTGCCGATTCGGGAGCGGCTGCGACAATTCCTATCTCATCGTGTGCGTTTTCGGCTAAGGCAATAATCACTTCGCAAGGCATGCAAGCCTCGCTGATTTTTTTGGCACAGAGGGGCAAGGCCGAGAGAATATCGCTCTGGAGTGTGAGAATCCTCTGGATGGAAAAGAGGGTGACACAATTTTCTGAACTAGGCTGCATTCTCAGGGAACTGGTCGCACCCATGGTTTTCCTCCTTGGATAATCATCCACCTCCGCTTGTCTTTGTCAACATACCCATGCCTGAACGCATAAATATTGAAAAAAATTCGTAAAAATACCAGATGGCTCTTGATCGATCGGGGAATCGTGTGCTAGCGTCGCCCTTACCGATGGAGGAGCGATTCCCATCAGTACGGCGATGGAGGACTTGGGTTCCTGCGAAATCGCCCGAAAGGGGAGAATCGCCGAAGGGCAAAAAGCGTATCCAAAGCTTTCGCCTTGGGCGACCGGGTCAACACCCGGCGACTGTCGCGGGAATCTTACACCCGCGGAGAGCCAGACGTATCCCTTCTGCTTGTGTCGCGGATTTTCCGCTGCGCCTCGAAGGACTACACATGGACCTTCCTTCGGATTGGGGGCACCTGTGAGTGGCTTTCGATCCGTGGGGCGGAACGGTCTTAAAAGCGCCGATTTCCGTATCCCCCTTCAAGATGGCGATGAATCGTCCGAGATTGCGTCTCCCAGCTCAAGTGGCTCCGCGCACAGCGGTGACGCTGCCTTTCCGCGCAGCGGTGGCGGCAGACCCGAGGCCAGGCTGCGTGCTGCGGTGCTGGGCGCAACAGGCATTGTCGGCCAGCGCTTCGTCCGCAGGCTGGCCAGTCACCCCGACTTTGAACTGGTGGCGTTGGCCGCGAGCGAACGTTCAACGGGCAAGCGATACCGCGATGCCTGTTCCTGGCATCTCGATGGCGAGGCCTATGCGGGTTTCGGCGATATGATCGTCCAAGCCTGTTTACCGGAAGCCTTCGATGCCGACCTCGTGTTTTCAGCCTTGGACACCGAACCTGCCCGCGAAATCGAGCCGGCTTTCGCGGCCTCGGGCTCCATCGTGTTCTCGAACGCAAGCGCTTTCAGGATGGAGGATGATGTCCCCCTGCTCATACCTGAACTCAATTCGGCCCATCTGGGTATCCTCGAAAGGCAGCGGGCCGAGAGGGGATGGAAAGGCGCTATCATCACCAACCCCAACTGCACGACAGTCGTTCTCGCCAGCGCTCTCGCTCCCCTCGAAAAAGCCTTCGGCATCGAAGCAGTGATGATGACGAGCATGCAGGCGATCTCCGGGGCGGGCTACCCCGGCGTGAGCGCTATGGACATCTCGGGCAATGTCATCCCATATATACGAAATGAGGAACCGAAGGTGGAGTCGGAGGCCGGCAAGATCCTCGGCTACCTTCGGGGCAGGGGTCCTGGTGCACGACAGGAAGCCGCGGCTTTTCCCGTATCGGCCACCTGCACGCGGGTGCCTGTGGTCGAAGGCCATACGCTGGCGGTTTCCGTCAGGCTCAAGGGTTCTCCTTCCATCGGAGAGGTGGAAGATGCTTTCAGGGGCTTTATCCCCGATACGGCGGGGCTCGGGCTGCACAGCGCCCCGGAGCGCTTCCTGGTCCTGAGCGACGCTCCTGACAGGCCACAGCCCAAGCGGGATGTGGAAGTGGACGGCGGCATGCGGATCACATTGGGGCGAGTGAGGCATTGCCCCGTCATGGGAATAAAGTTCATCGCTCTCGGCCACAATACCGAGAGAGGGGCAGCAGGCGCTTCCGTTCTGAACGCCGAGCTGGCCTATGCCAAGGAGGTGCTGCGTTGGGTACGATAGTGATGAAATTCGGCAAGGCTGTCGCCGATTCGGCCGCGATCCTTGAAGTTGCCGCTCGCGCACGTGAAGCAGTTGGACAGAACAGCGTCCTTGTCGTCGTATCGGCCATGTCCGGCGTCACCGATTCGCTCTTTCTCGCGGCGAAGGCCGCCGAAGGCGCTGATCTTTCGGTGGCCAAACGTGTCTGCGCCGATCTGCGGAGCCGGCACCTGGCGGCTGCCCGTGAGCTTTCGCCAGGCGTATCCTCGCCAGGCGTATCCTCGCCAGGCGTATCCTCGCCAGGCGCCGAGGCCGAGATAGAATCCATCATTTCAGCCCTCGACTCAAGGCTTCAGGGTGTTCGTCTCGTCGGCGAGCTGAGCGACAGGAACATGGACGAAATTGCGGCGGCCGGCGAGCGGCTCAGCAGTATCCTTGTGGCTCTCGCCCTCGAGGCGCCCTGCATGGATGCGCGCACTCTCCTGCGCACTGATTCCCGTTTTGGTCGTGCGAAGGCCGACGAGTCCGCGACAGCGCGCCAGGTGACCGAACGTCTTCTGCCCCTTCTCAAGCCCGGCAGGATAGCGGTAACCCAGGGCTACATAGGATCGGACAGCCTCGGCAGCACGACAACGCTGGGAAGGGGAGGCTCCGACTATTCGGCGAGCCTTTTTGGCGCCGCACTTCGCGCTTCCGAGATAAGGATATGGACCGATGCCGAAGGCATTCTCACGGGCGATCCCCAGATCGTGCCGGGAGCGAGGACGGTGGATGTCCTCGGCTGCGAGGAAGCTTCGGAACTCGTGGCCTATGGCGCCAGAATACTGCACCCGGCAACGATTCGGCCCGCCTTGGAGGCAGGTATTCCCGTCACCGTCCGAAGCATGAAAAAACCCCATGGAAAATTCACCACCATTCGACCGGAATCATCCAGCGGCAAGGCTGTCGTCGCCATCGCGATGCGCCGCGATGTTGCGGTGATCAGTGTTCGGCAGGCGTTGATGATGGAGCAGTCGGGATTCCTCGCACGGCTCTTCGCCGCCTTCGGCCGTCTTGGCGTCAGCGTCGACCTCGTCTCCACCTCGGAAATCTGCGTTTCTGTCTCTCTCAATATGGGCGCTCCCCTCGAGAAGCTGGCATCGGAACTGGCCGAGCTGGGGACCGTGGACATCATGAAGGATAGGGCTGTAATAGCGATCGTCGGCGACATGCTGAAGGAGACGCCTCCTCTCCTTCGCAAAACTTTCAACGCCCTTGGAGACGTGGATATCGACATGTTGAGCATGGGCGCCAACGACATCAATCTCAGCATCGTCCTCAAGGCAGGGGAGGCTGATGAGGCTTTACGGCGGCTCCATGCGGCGTTCTTCGGGAGCGATGCGGATACGGGCTCGTCGGGAGCAGGATCATGAGGTTGGGTGTCTTCGGAAGAGGGAGGATGGGAGGAGCCATCGCGGCGGAGATAGCGCGATATACGGCCTCGCCCGACGCTCTTGAGCTCGCCTGGACCGAGGGCAGGGAAGTCGGACCGAGGACACGCGTGGAGGTGGCGGTTGACGCAAGCAACTCCGCGGCCGTCGAGGAGCACCTGGAGTGGGCACTCTCAACCGGCACCGATCTCGTCATTGCGACGACAGGCTGGAAAATTCCCGATCTCGCGAACAGGGTCGGGGGTCG
>PGXP01000065.1 GCA_002839205.1 Spirochaetae bacterium HGW-Spirochaetae-9 | reverse complement strand
GAGCTCCGCCCAAGGCTGCCACGCCGATGATGAGACCCGAGAGCGATCCGGCGCCGTTGATGGACCTCGTCATGTCGAGCACTACGAGGGGGATGATGGGTCCTGCCACGGAATTGGCGAATTGGATGAAGAAAACCACGACGATCAGGGCAAAGATGGCTGGATTCGCGTGCAGAGGGGAAAAATCGGGGATGGCGTTCCTGAGAAGCGACGCGGATTTGGGCTTCGGCGTGAAGTCTTCATAGACATTCTTGACGACCAGGCAGGTAGCTATGAAGATGAGGCCGGATGTGACGAGAAAGCTCGTCCTCGGTCCAGCCAGATCTGCGATCGTGCCACCCAGCATAGGACCTATCGAATTGCCCATGAAAATGGCCATCTGCAGAAGACCTAGCCTGTATCCAATCTGCGCTGTCGGTACGATGGAAGCTGTAAGGACGGTGCTGGCCGCAACCGTGCCGGTGATGCATCCCTGGATTATCTTGAGGACAAGAACCTGTCAGGGAGAAGTTGTCAGGGCAAGCAGGCCCATGACGACGCCGCCTCCGATCATCGCCCGAAGGAGCATGGGTTTTCTTCCATAGGAGTCGGCGAGGGCTCCCCAAATCGGCGCGAACAAGGCAAAAAAAAGGTTGGAAAGTCCATTGACAGCTCCCGTCCACCAGTTGAGGGCGATAGGGTCGGTTATGCCCAATTCGCGAAGGTAGAGGGGGATTATCGGATTGGATGCCGAAAAGCCGATGATGGCGAACAGAACCGCCACAAGGAGAGCATTGAAAGATCTTTGCCAGCGTTCCATAATATGGCTCAACTATAGCCGCAAGCCGAACCTTGCGCAACGAAAGCATGGCGATTCGCCTGGAGGAAAACGATGAAAAGCGATGTAACGACAGGCTGGACTGGAGATATGGCATTTGAAGCCGACGTGAACGGCCACAGGATCGTCATGGATGCAGCTGCCCCCGAGGGCGGCAAGGATTCGGGTGCCCGGCCCAAAGCCCTCCTACTCGCGGCGCTGACAGGCTGCTCAGGCATGGATGTCGTTTCGATCCTCAGAAAAATGAGGGAGCCCTGCACCTGGTTCGCCATGAAGGCTGAAGCCGAGAGTGGGGCGGAACACCCGAAAAAATATGTCGCCATCAAGCTGGTCTATCAGTTCAGGAAGAGCGACAACCTCAATCCCGACAATGTGAGGAAGGCATGTACGCTCTCCCAGGAAAAATACTGCGGCGTGAGTGCGATGCTGAAGGATACGGCTCCCCTCACCTGGGATATCGAGTATATCTGACCGGGGATTGAAAAAACCCATCCTCTTCACTATACTGTACTCAGGTAGCTGATTTTCTAGCGAATGGGAACAAACCGCAGTTTTTTCAACACTCCCGAAAACGATCGATTATGCTGCCAGGTACCTTTCGAGATGCGAATGGCGCTCTGTGGCGCCTGCGATTCTAGTGCAATGAGGTGAAGGCTCAAGATGTCCAACGACATTCACAAAATGCGAAACATTGGGATTTCGGCCCATATCGATTCGGGCAAGACGACGCTCTCCGAACGCATCCTTTTCTACTGCCAGAAGATCTACGCGATCCATGAGGTGAAGGGCAAGGACGGTGCGGGAGCCACCATGGACTCCATGGACCTCGAGCGTGAGCGGGGCATAACCATCCAGTCGGCAGCCACGAACGTCCAGTGGAAAGACTACGATATCAACCTCATCGATACGCCGGGACACGTCGACTTCACCATCGAAGTTGAGCGTTCCCTGCGCGTTCTCGACGGGGCTATTCTCGTCCTCTGCGCGGTGGCGGGCGTACAATCCCAGTCCATCACGGTGGACAGGCAGCTGAAGCGCTACCACGTGCCCCGGCTCGCCTTCATCAACAAGTGCGACCGCACCGGCGCCAACCCCTTCAAGGTGAAGGCACAGCTCCAGGAAAAACTGGGCTTGAATCCGGCCTTCGTCACGATCCCCATCGGGCTCGAGGACAAGCTGGAGGGCGTCATCGACCTCATTCTGATGCGAGCTGTATATTTCGATGGTCCTTCCGGCGAGGACATCCGCTACGCCGATATCCCTGCCCATCTCCAGGCCGACGCCGAACGCTACCGCGAGGAGCTCGCGGAAGCAGCCTCAATGTTCTCCGACGAACTCGCCGAAGCCTATCTCGACGGGAATTTCACCAACGAGCAGCTTATGAAAGCTATCCGCCTCGGCTGCATAGCCGAAAAGCTCGTGCCCGTTTTCGTGGGATCGGCCTACAAGAACAAGGGCGTCCAGATCCTTCTGGATGGCGTCCTCTCCTATCTACCCGACCCAACGGAAGTGCCGAACGTAGCCCTCGACCTCGACGACAGCGAGAAGGAAGTCACCCTCATTTCCGATCCCTCCCTGCCTGTCGTAGCCCTCGGCTTCAAGCTCGAGGACGGCCAGTACGGCCAGCTCACCTATGTGCGCATCTACCAGGGCGAACTCAAGAAGGGAAGCGAACTCTACAACACGAGGTCGCGCAAGCGCTTCAAGGTGGGACGACTCGTACGCATGCATTCCAATTCCATGGAAGACATCTCCGAAGGCTACTGCGGCGACATCGTGGCCCTCTTCGGCATCGAATGCGCCTCGGGCGACACTTTCTGCCATCCTGACCTCAACTACGCGATGTCCTCCATGTATATCCCCGAACCCGTCATCTCCCTGGCCATCGAGCCCAAGGACAAAAAATCCTCTGACCAGATGGGTAAGGCACTCAACCGCTTCACAAAGGAAGATCCAACCTTCCAGAGCTATGTCGACCCCGAATCCAACCAGACCATCATCAAGGGCATGGGCGAGCTTCACCTCGAAGTGTATGTCGAGCGCATGCGCCGCGAGTACAAGTGTGAAGTCGACATCGGCAGGCCGCAGGTTGCCTACCGCGAAGCCATCACCCAGAGAGCCGATTTCAACTATACCCACAAGAAGCAGACGGGCGGTTCGGGCCAGTACGGCCGCGTCGCCGGCTACATCGAGCCCGCGCCTGAGCTGAATTACGAATTCGTCAACCAGGTAAAGGGCGGTGCCATTCCCATCGAATACATCCCCTCCTGCGACAAGGGTTTCAAGGCCTCGACGCAGAAGGGCAGCCTGATCGGCTTCCCTATCGTCAACGTGCGCTGCGTCGTCAACGACGGACAGAGCCATTCGGTCGACTCCTCCGACATAGCATTCCAGCTGGCGGCCATTGGCGCCTTCAGGGAAGCATACGACAAGGCCAAGCCCGCGATCCTCGAACCGGTGATGAAGGTGAGCGTCGAAGGCCCGAACGAGTTCCAGGGCAACATCTTCGCCTCCCTCAACCAGCGGCGCGGCATCATCACCGCGAGCACCGAGGACGGGACGTTCTGCCGCGTCGAGGCCGAGGTTCCACTCGCCGAGATGTTCGGCTACTCTACCGTCATCCGTTCGCTCACCCAGGGCAAGGCCGAGTTCACGATGGAGTTCGAGAAGTACAGCAAGGTCCCCACGTCGATCTCCGACCAGCTCAAGGAAGATTACCTCGAGAAGCGCAGGAAAGAGCATCAGCGATAAATTTTTGGGCATAATTTTTAGCCCATCCGCCGAAATGCGGGTATACTAAGGCAGGAGGTCACATGCTGAAGGAAGAATTCATATCGAAAAGCTCCGTGCGCATGCTTGAAAAGTCCATAGAAGGCGGCCTCGGGGCTGGCAACATTGGCATCATCGCCAGCAGGAAGGGCATAGGCAAAACCTCTGTCCTCGTTCAGATGGCGCTCGACAAGCTCATCCAGGGCGAGAAGGTTATCCATGTCTCATTCAATGCCCACACGAGCTATGTCATATCGTGGTACGAGAATATTTTCGACGAGATCGCGAAGCGGAAGAACCTGGAAGATATCGGCAACCTGAAGGACCAGCTGGTACGCAATCGCGTCATCATGAACTTCACCCAGGAAGGCGTTTCGGTCGACCAGATCACCCGCTCCCTCAAGGCGATGATCGTCGAAGGCGGCTTCGGCGCCAAGACCGTCATCGTCGACGGCTTCGACTTTTCCCGCGGAACGGTGGAACGATTTGAGAAGGTAAAAGCCTTTATTCAGGAAATGGGACTCGAAGTCTGGTATTCCTGCACCCTCTCCGGCGCGGATCCCCTCTTTGACAAAAGTGGCGTGCCTATCATACTGAGGGAGCTTCTTCCTCTTGTCTCCGTCCTCATCGTCCTGGAGCCCATGCACGATCATATCCACTTCAAGGTAGCGAAGGATCACGAAAGAGTGAACCCTAAAGAACTGAACCTAAAGCTGGATACAAAGTCACTTCTTATAGCCGAGAGCTGATGAGTCTGGTAGATTTCAGCATGATGGATGCGTGATCGAAAGCAAATCGATCGCAAGGAAGGGCTGTTCAGGTAAATGATCCTGGACAGCCCCTTTCTATTTTTTAGCCTGTATGAATTCGAAAGCGTCTATGGTGACAGAGAGGCTGGGATCGCCCGATGCCGCCAGGGGGGGAATGGTGCCTTCGGCAAGGTAGAGATTGATATGGACCTTGCTCGATGGCTTTGGCACCGCCTTGGCGTCGATAAAAGTCCACGCGGAGATGAGTTCGGGCGAGCCGGGCTGAGGCCACTGGCCATAGCCTTTCCAGGTTGCGAAATCGACTCTCCCTTCCGACCAGGTGAAGGCATAGGTAGCGGCAGCTTCTATTGCCAAAATGTCAAAGCTGCTCAGCTGTCCCGGGACATCCCAGGGCTGGATGACAAACTGGCCATAGACGGGGATATCCTGCCTGCCCCAGGCAGAAAGTTCGATATCGATTTCACGGTGGCTGTAGGCGGCGCTTCTGGAATAGGTAAAAAGCCCAAGAACGGCCCGCGGATCGAGCCTTGAGGGAGGAGTCCGAAGCTTGAAGAGGTAGGTTCCGTACCCCAGATTCTTCTGCGTCGTCACTTCGCCGGCGCGCCATACACCGTCCTTGTACTCGATGGACAGGGTAAGGGATCCGTCCGCGTTCAGCACCGTGGTGCGAGCGTCGCCGCCAAACTGATTCCCCATGGGACCTTCGGGTTCGACAGTATGCCTGATGTCCCATTTATAATCCGAGAAAGTCAGTGAGCGCGCAGGCGTCAAGCCCTGGGATTGAAGTGGAAGAGCGAGGCAGGCTGCAAGCACCGCCGGGAAAAGCAGGGATCTCATAGCTGTCACTCCTCGAGATAAAAGAACTCTGCGTCAGAATTGACGGCAGCAGTCAAGGGAAATTCGCCGCCTTTCAGGATGGCAGCGAGAATCGCCGCTTTACCCTTTCCCCGCACGAGAATCATGGATACGAGCGAACGCTTGAGAAGGCTGGCTCCCATCGTCATCCGAAGCCGGGGTTCGGAAGGAGCGACCGTCGACAGGGTGAAGGGTGTCGCTGTTTGGGGTGCCGTAGCATGGCGTGCTGGATTTGCCGCGCTATCAGCCACATCGGCGAGAGAAAAGAGGCCTGCAGTGTGGCCGTCGGCACCCATGCCGAGGATGGCGAGATCGAATTCCGGATTTGGGCCGAGAGTGTCTTCGATTTCACGGGCATAGGTCGCACAGGCGGCTATCCGGTCGCCCTTTGGCCAAAGATGAAGGACGGGCGATCGGTTCCATCGCATCGCGGCCGAGACTGGCCCTTCCATAAATATTCCGGCTATCATCCGTCCATTGCGAAGCGGACTGGTCGCTTCCACGTCCCTCTCGTCCCCAACCCAGAGGTGAATGAGGATATCGGTGCTCAGGGCCGCAAGGGAGGGAGCCGCCGCCAAGGCACGGTAGACGGGTTCAGGCGTGCTGCCTCCCGCCAGGCTCGCATGGAAGGCCTTCTGTCCGCGGTCAATCGCCGCTTTCAGGGCTTCCTCGAAACAGGCCAGTATCGCGCCTTTCCACGCGGCATCATCGGAGAAGCGGCGCAGAGCGATGCTCATGGAAGGGTTTCCGGAATGGGCGAGCCTGCCGGATACTTGAGGAGACCACCGGCCTCAGGGGCAGCGGCGGGATCGGCCGATGCCCAGGCCTTTTCCAGCTCGTCTATGATAAGCCAGGCATGTTCCGATTCATCGGCGCGGATAAAGAGGGTGGAATCGCCGGAAAGAGCGTCGGCTATAAGCCGCTCGTAGGCTTCGGGCAGATGGTCGGCCACTTCCCTGAAGGAAAAACGAAGTTCGTTCGCTTTTATGGCCGGTATCCCCGGCACCTTGGCATTGAAGCGCAGCCATACGCCTTCGTCAGGCTGTATCCGTATGGTGAGCGTATTGTGCATCAGCAAATCGCCACACTGGGCGGCGAACAAGGCAGAGGGAGGCCGCCGGAAATGAATCACTATCTGGCTGAACTTCGCTGCAAAGGCCTTGCCGGTCGACAGGGTGATCGGTACGCCGGAAAAGCGCCAGTTGTCCAATTCCAGCCGGAGCGAGGCAAAGGTTTCAGTCGATGAATCGGGCTTTACGCGAGATTCTTCCCTATAGGCCGGCAGTGCCTCTCCGCTCGGTCCCCTGCCCTTCACGTACTGTCCCCGTCGCGATCGGGCGACCATGTCTTGGAGCATCGATGCGGAGATCGATCTGAGCACCTTCACCTTCTCGTCGCGAATGCTTTCCGGATCGAGGCTGGCTGGCGGCTCCATGGTCGTCAGGCACATGAGCTGGACAAGGTGATTCTGGAGCATGTCGCGCGCGGCGCCGGCCGAATCGTAGTAGCCGCCGCGGCCTCCAATTCCTTCCGTCTCGAACACCGAAATATCGATAGCCTCAATATGGTTTCTGTTCCATACCGGTTCGAAGACAAGGTTTGCGAACCGCAAGTAGAGGAGGTTCTGGACAGTCTCCTTGCCCAGATAATGGTCGATCCTGTAGATGTCCTTCTCAAGGAAGTTTGCATGGAGGCTCGCGGTGAGGGCTTTGGCGCTTTCGCCGTCCCTGCCGTAAGGCTTTTCCACGACGAGCCTGCGCCAGCCCTTCGGTGCCGCCGCGCCAAGTTCGGTCGACCTCTGGTCGGTCGACCTCTGGTCGGTCGACCTCTGGTCGACAGATCCCAGCCCTGCCGACCCCAGTCGGCCTGCTATCGCACCGAAATGCTCGGGGCCGACGGCGAGGTAGAAGAGGGCGTTGGCAGGAAGGGCATACCCCTTCCGCTTTGCCGCGAAGTCGGCATCCCGCCCCGCAATCATATTGGCCAGTCGCCTGAAACCATCGGGGTCATCGAGATCTGAGCACAGGTAGAAAATTCTTTGGGCGAAGGATTCCCACTGCTCCTCGGAGAATTTCCCCCGACGGGCGAATTTCGCGCAGCTCTGCCTGAGGTCGGCTCTGAAGGAGGCGTCGTCCAGCGGTTTGCGGGCAAATCCGATGACGAGGAGATCGCGAGGGAGTATCCATTCGGCGAAGAGGTCGAAGAGCGCGGGGAAAATCTTCCTGTGCGAAAGATCCCCCGTGGCGCCAAATATGACGAAAATCGCCGGATCAGGCTCGAAAGCCCTGCTCTCAAGACTGCAGATGGGGTAATTTTCCGATTTTATTTCCATGATCCTCGTCGATGCTCCTCATTCAGCCTTGGCGGGAAACCAGTGAAACCATTGTTCCTCGGCGCCATTGAGGATGTGATGGGCCGCGTCGGGAAGCATCCCGAATACGCTCCCGAAATCCTCCCTGGCGGTGATGAAACCCATGGCCCAGCCCCCCGAGGAGAAACGATCACGCATTTCCGCGAGCCCCTCATAGATAGCCTTGGCCTCTTCTTCCGTCCCCAGCCTGTTGCCGTAGGGAGGATTGGCCAACAGGTGGCCTTTCGCCGCGAAGGGTGAAAGATCCTCGGCCTTTTTATTATCGAAGGTGATCCAGTCCAGTATGCCCGCGTCGTCCGCGTTGCCGCGCGCCGCGTTGAGGGCGTCGGGATCCATGTCGGAAGCCCTGATATCAACGTCCACGTCGTGCCTTATCCGCCCCTCGAATTCGGCCCGAACCTCGTCCACCAGCTTCGGCGATACGGCGGGCATCCCCTCGAAGGCGAAGCGGCGCATGAGCCCAGGCGCGAAATCGAGGGCGTACAGAGCCGCCTCGATGGCTATCGTGCCCGAGCCGCAGAACGGGTCGAGGAGGGCGTATTTCCTGTTCCAGCCCGAGAAAAAGAGAAGAGAGGCGGCGATCGTCTCCTTGAGCGGAGCCATGACG
>PGXP01000334.1 GCA_002839205.1 Spirochaetae bacterium HGW-Spirochaetae-9 | reverse complement strand
CAACACGCCGATCGCACCGGCCCCGATGATCACCACCGACTGGCCGAGAGCGATATCGGCCCGACGTACGGCATGGGTAGCCACAGCAAGCGGCTCGATCAGTGCACCAGCCTCGAAGGAAAGGTCATCCGGCAAGGCGAAGACATGGTCGCCCTCGGCAACCACATGGTCGGCCATGGCCCCATCGCCATTGCGATAGAGGAACGTGATATGCTCGCAATAGCTATAGCTACCACTGCGGCATTCTTCACACACCCCACAGGTGATGCACGGTTCCACAGTCACCCGATCCCCGATTTTCCACCGGGAGACGCTACTGCCAACCTCGGTTACGACTCCCGAAAACTCGTGGCCGACCGTTGCCGGCAGTTTGCAGAAGGGATGCATTCCCTTGAAGATATGCAAATCGGAACCACAGATGGCACTTGCCTTGACGGCAATGCGCACCTGCGTCGCCGACAACGCGGCAACCGGCCGTTCGATATAGTCGACGACACCTGGAGACACTACCCGCCCGAGCCTGTTCTTCTGTTCCATATGCATCCTACAAGTCCCAATAGATCGAAGCGCCACGATGGGCAGACGAGGTCATCTTGCGATACAGCGCCAGATACCCGCTCGCCGGTTTCACAATCGGATGCCACCCTTGCCTACGTTTCTCGAATTCCTGTTCGCTGACCTCGACCATGAGGGAGCGGTGCTCGATATCGATATGGATCATATCACCATTGCGGATAAAAGCAATCGGACCACCGTCGAAGGCTTCGGGGCTCACATGCCCGATTGCCAACCCACCGGTTGCACCGGAGAACCGACCGTCGGAGACCAAGGCGATGGTCGAACCCATCTTCTTGCCGAGTACGGCAGCCATGAAGGTCTCCATGTGGGGCATGCCGGGGGACCCCTTCGGTCCTTCATAGCGGATCACGACCACATCGCCGGCAACAATCTCGTCATCGAGCATGGCATGCCAGGCATCATCCTGCGACTCGTAGACTTTGGCCGGTCCGGAGAAGGACCACAAGCCCCGCGGAATCGCCGCGAACTTCACGATACAACTTTCGGGAGCGATATTTCCCTTGAGCACCGCAAGGCCGCCATGTGCGTTGATGGGCTCGTCACAGGTATGGATCACATCGAGATCGGTCGAGCGCCTGCCCAGAGCCATATCCTCGACGGTACCGAACATACCTTTTGCTGTTCCTATGATCGTATCGGCCGCAAGCATCTCGCCCACTACCGCATTGAGCCCACCGGCGCGGTCGAACTCCTCCATGGTGTAGGTCTTGTGGTTGGGATAGATCGCACTGATCCAGGGAACGACGGCACTGATATCG
>PGXP01000333.1 GCA_002839205.1 Spirochaetae bacterium HGW-Spirochaetae-9 | reverse complement strand
TTGGAGCAGACGGAGGGGGATTTGTCACCCGTGGTGCCGTTGCCGGATGACTACGCATCCTACGAAGGGTTTTATGGGTCTGATGTCGGAATATACCGTATCGAATTCGAGGTGGAGTCATCGTCCCTACACCAATACGCATGTAATGGTGCTTCATTGGAACTCAAACTCACAGCACAACACAGGGGTAATGGAATATTCGAGGATGACTCGGGAGTCCGCTTGGCGTTGCGCACCATGCTAGGCACGCCTGGCGTTCTGATGATCAACAAAAACTACAGCCAGGCCAATCTGCGCATGACACGTCTTCCCGAACTTCATGACGCTCCCCTGCATGCGTTCTCCGAAGGGACCTGGCTACCCGAGAACCTCTCATCATCCGATCTGATCATGCTACCTTTCCATACAGCTTTCTGGGATGCGTTGCCTTCGTATCTCGTAGTCACCTGGGAGTCCTCCATCCCCTATGCCATTACGTCTGCGTCCAGCACGTCCATGGTACTGCCTGCTGTGCGTGATCAGATGACGGTTCGTCTCGCTGCCGACAATCGGTTGATGCTTGGTGCATATCGGTGTATCAAGACCGATGATATCGCACCTCTGATCAACGGCGAACGGATCGAGGCGGGTGTGGGTACATCTTCGGTGTGGCGGAGTATGCAATCACACGGCATGTTGTCGTGTGAGATACCGCCTGGGGGCAGAATCATTGTGCTTGGATCGGATTACGCCAATACGTATGATTCATTGTATGCTGATTCCCCTCCGTCTTCCTTGGATGTGGACGGCGGATATGTCGCGTTCATCGCTGATGCACCGGTTGTCTTCCAGCCTTCCTTGTAAGTGCCTGGCACCGTTTTTACAGCTCGCCGTCCATCCCCACGCGCCTATTGGCTGGGGGCAGCTTGAGAAGTGTGTTTGATCCGAGTCCGTTTTAGGATCCCCATGTGGATTTTTTGCCTGGTTCCCGATTGTCTCGGAAAAAATTGAAAGTTTTTCATAAAATATCCATCCTTTTTTCTCCTTCCTCAGGATTTGGCTTGAAAGTGTAAAATATCATACCAAACTCGATAGGATACTTCATGTACTTCTGAAATAGCTGATCTTAGGATTCTCTGTATAGATGCGGCGTTGCCGCTACACAACTATCCAAATTTTTATGATTCCCTAAAAGGAGGAGAACATGAAAAAAGCTCTAGGTGTTTTGATGATACTGGTTATACTGGGATCGGGCGTTCTGTTTGCCGCTGGTCAGAAAGAGTCTGGTTTGATCAAGGTGGGTATCGTTAATCTGCCACCGGAAGAATCCGGATATCGGCAGGCTAATGTTGAAGACA
>PGXP01000332.1 GCA_002839205.1 Spirochaetae bacterium HGW-Spirochaetae-9 | reverse complement strand
GGGGATCGGGTCACCAGCGAGACCGCATATGCCTATTGCGGCAAATGCCACAATTGCAAGACTGGCCGGTACAACCTCTGTGATGAACGGAGGACTTTGGGCTATTGGTTCAACGGTGCGTTCGCCAAATATACTGTGGTCCCTGAGGACCGCATCCACCTGTTGACCGACTCCATTTCTTTTGAGGAGGCGGCACTTCTCGAGCCGGCGGCTTGTGTGACACATGCAGTCATGGATCTAGCCACTATCCAAGCTGGCGATGTGGTACTCGTCTCCGGTCCTGGAGCAGTCGGACTTATCGCCATGCAGGTTGCAAAGGCCCACGGGGCATTCGTGATTGTCTCGGGAACCAGTGTGGACGCGGACCGGCTTGCATTCGCGAAAAAACTCGGTGCCGACAGGATTGTCGATGTCACCAAGGAAGATGTGCTTGCCATTGTGAAATCGCTCACCCACATGGGTCGCGGCGCCGATGTGGTACTCGAGTGTTCCGGTTCGGGTCGCGCAACCGCAACGGGTATCGAAGCGGTCCGTAAGCAGGGACAATTCGTCCAGATCGGGCTCGCCGGCAAGCCGTTCGAATTGAATTTCGACAGGATCTGTTACAAGGAGATCAAAGTTACTGGATCCCTTGGCTCGGTATGGACAGCCTGGAACAATGCGATCAAGCTTGTCGAGGCAAAGAAACTCAATCTCAAGGATTTGGTGAGCCACACCTTCTCGTTGGACGAGTGGGAAAAGGGTTTCGATGTGTTCGAGAAGAAGGAAGGGCTGAAAGTGCTCTTCAAACCTGAATAAACGAGATAAGGATATACACATGGAAAGCTTGAAAGGAATGGCGGCGATTGTTACCGGATCGGCACAGGGAATGGGCAAAGGCATTGCTATGGTACTTGCCCAACGTGGTGTCGATGTCGCGATCTGTGATGTCAAACAAGACGTCCTGGAAGCAACCGCTAAGGAAATTCGCGAAGCTACCGGAAGAAAAGTCATTACCGGAGCATTCGATATCACCGACGAGTCCGCTGTGAAGAAGTTTGTCGGTGAAGTTGAATCAGGTTTCGGTAAGATCGACATTTTGGTCAACAACGCGGGCATCCACCCGTTGAAACCAATCGAAGAAATCGAAAGCAAGGAATGGGACCTGGTATTTGCTGTCAATGTGAAGGCATCGTACTACTTCTGCAAGGCGATTCTTCCCGGTATGCGCAGTCGGAAATTCGGCAGGATCATCAGTATCTCCAGCGAAGCGGGAAAGAACGGTGGAACTGTCGCAGCACTCCATTACGCCGCATCCAAGGGAGCTGTGCTCGCATTCGTGCGGAATCTTGCCCAACAG
>PGXP01000064.1 GCA_002839205.1 Spirochaetae bacterium HGW-Spirochaetae-9 | reverse complement strand
TTCCCTGTTCTACGGCGCGGGCATTCTGTTGTATTTTGTGGCCGCGCTTGTCTTGCCCGACAAGAGCGAGGTTGAGGAATAAGTAAAAAAGGCCGCGGATTTTTCCGCGGCCTTTTTATTAATAGTTCTGGGGCAACTCTGCCGGAGTATCGTCAGCGGACACATGGGAGAAAACGTACCGCATGATATTGGCATACGCCCAGGGAAGATAAATTCCGATCGTAATGATCGAAAGAAGAATCTGCCCCCCGTCCAGGGCAGGTATTGGCAGAAGATTCATGAGGAAGAGGCTCACCGAAAGGAAGGCCAGGAAGCTGATAATTGTCGTTATGCCCGAAAAGCCTGATGCCTCGATGCTCCGTTTCGCCGTGTCGCCCACCATATAAGTGATCCTCGCCGGGCCTGACACTGCCTTCAGCACATTGACGCCGCTGAAGAGAAGCCCAATCCCCTTGACCGACATGGCGAAGGTGGCGCCGGTTTCGTTCCAGCCATGGGCGACGGCATCGACTAGGGAAGTGGCTTTTTCCGTCCTCGTCACGCTGGTGAAAGAAAGCCCCATATTGGACTGTCCCTCGGCGTCGTATGAGACGATAGCCTTTACGGCGAGGGGCTGCCCTTTGCGGAGGAGGTCAATGGCAACTTTTTCAGGTTTCGATTCCAGTGCTGCAAGGATACCGACCGTGTTTTTTACTTGTCTGCCTTCAATCCCCGTAATTACATCGCCGGCACGGATGCCTGCAATGGCCGCCGATCCATTGGGATCCACGGCATCTACCTTAGGATCTATCCAGGAAAAGATGCCTATCAAACCCTGCCCGGAATTTTTATCGAGCCGAGGGGTAACCGGCAGCGCGAGCCTGGCACCGTCCCGCTCAATCGAAAGGAGGAGGTTTTTGCCAGGATTGAGACCTATGGCTTCCTGGAGATCCGAGTAATCCCGGATCTTCTCGCCATCGATCGCGGTGATGATATCGCCTGTTCTGAGCCCGGCTTTATCGGCTGGAGCCTCAGACAGGGCCGCCGAGGCCGAATGAATCTCGCTCGCGAGTATAATCCTGTTGGGCGCCGTCTGTATGGTGATACCGGCCAGTGAGACTACTGAAAAGAGGATGACGGCGAGAATTATATTGGCAAAAGGACCAGCGACGAGAATAAGTATCCTTTTCCAGGGCTTGGCTCCATAGAAGGAGCCTTCTTCGGTCGGAATCGTCGGAAGCTTCTTCTCGAGAGCGAGCTTGAAATCCTCTTCGCCCTTCATTTTGCAGAATCCCCCCAGGGGGAAGGCCGAGAGGCGCCACTCCGTCTTCTTTTTTTTAAACCCCAGGAGTTTTGGTCCCCATCCAATAGAGAACACTTCCACCTCTACGCCCAGGGCACGGGCGGCGAGAAAATGTCCAAACTCATGAATAACGACGACGAATGACAGGCCCAATAGGCCCAGCAGGACAGTCAGCATTGGCACTCCGCGACGGCACGCTGCGCATAGCTGCGCGCTTTTGCGTCTATATCAAAGATACTGCCTGTATCGGGCACAGGGAAAGCCCAGTCCTTTTCAAGAACTTTATCCACGATATCGCCGATCTGCGTGAAACTGATCTTTCCTTCCTCGAAGCACTCCACGGCGATTTCATTGGCAGCGTTATAGGCGATAGTGGCCGCCTCGCCGACTCGAACGGCCAAACGTGCGAGAGCCAGCATGGGAAAGCGGATAGTATCGGGCGCCTCAAAATGGAGTGTTGTTCCTGCCAGGTCGAGGGTTCCATAGGCTGATTCGACTTCCTCGGGCCAATGGAGCGCTATATCGATGGGAAGTCTCATGTCGGGTGAAGAAATATGGGCATAGAGGGCTCCATCCTTCGTCCTGACGAGGGCATGGACGATACTTTCGGGATGGATCAATACCTTAACCTTATCCTCGGGCAGACCAAAGAGACGTACTGCCTCGATAAGTTCAAGACCTTTGTTGGCGAGGGTGGCGGAATCGATGCTTATCTTTCTGCCCATCTTCCAGACAGGGTGGTGAGCCGCTTCATCAGGGCATATCGCCTTGAGTTCCTCGGCGTCTCTTGTGCGAAATGGACCGCCGGAAGCCGTTATCGAAAGTTCGGTTATTGAAGCCGAGCCCAATCGGGAGACCAACTGGAAAAGCGCCGCATGTTCCGAATCGACTGGAATGATATAGAGGCTGTTTTTTTGTGCCAGTGCTTTGAGATGGCTGTACCCCATCACTACCGATTCCTTGTTGGCAAGGGCAAGATTTTTTTTTGAAGAGAGGGCAGCGAGAGATGCCACGAGCCCAGCGGCGCCGGCTATGCCGTTGACAACCAGGTCGGCGTCCATGTTCTCAAGGAGGGCAGAGGATGCGCCAGCGCCAGAATAGGCAATGTCTTCAGAACAGTTGCCAACGATATTGTCGTCCAAAGCGAGTTTAGCCCCGGAAAATCTGGCGGCTGCGATGCGCAGTCCAGCTTGATTCCGGTTGGCAGATAGTCCAACAACCTCGAATCTGCCCGGAAATTTATGGTTGGCGGCTTCAATGCATTCGATAGTCTGGCGTCCTATCGAACCTGTTGCGCCGAGAATGATCACTTTCGTGGACTTCATGATTCTCCTATGCGAGGGGCGCGAAGAAGCCTAAAAAGGCCGAAAACAGGGCGAATAGTGGGGCAGAATAGAGAAGGCTGTCGAAGGAGTCCAGGAATCCACCCCTGCCGGGCACCAGCGTGCTCGAGTCCTTGACGCCTGCGGAACGCTTCATCGCGCTTTCCACCAGATCCCCCAGGATGACGGAGACCCCCATGAGCATTCCGAGAAGGAGTATTGCCCAGGGCGGCCCAAATCCGCTGTTCGGGAAAAGGAGGTAGGCAATAAAGGCGGCGATAATAGAGCCTGCAAAACCACCCATGAAACCTGCCACGCTCTTGCCGGGCGACACAGCTACAACGCCGCGTTTTTTGCCAAGGGTCATACCGACCAGCCATGCAAGGCTGTCATTTCCAAAGGTCATCAGCGTAAAGCTGAAAACAGGTTCCGCCCCTTGTGAGAAACAAGTTGCGATATACATCAGGAAGGAACCCAGAATGCCGCAATAGAAAAAGACAAAAAGCGAGGCTGTCATTTCGGGCAGAATAGTCTCAAAAGATTCTTTTTGGGCGAATGCAAAAGGAGCGATAGAGGCCAAACTTCCAAGCATGGCGACGCCAAGGAGAATTTCAAGCGGAGAAGGCCTGGAGGGTAGAAGGTCGCTCAGTATGGGTGACATGTATTGAATCGCCGCCGCCGAAACTGAGAGAATCGTGATATAAGCCTTGTTGATGCGTATCTTTTTAAAAGTGAAAAGAGCCGCAGCCTCGCCGGCGCAGAGAATTTGCACGGCGACGACCAAAAGCGCCAGGATCATATTCCTGCCGAAGGAAGCGTATACCACGAGAAGAATAAAGAGCGGTACGCCCAGTATGAAGACGAGCAATCGCTGAACTATATTCTTCGTCATTTTGTTCCCCCGAATCGCCTTTCGCGCGATCCATAATCGGCAAGGGCATTTTTTAAGTCATCTTCACAGAAGTCAGGCCAGAGACGATCGGAAAAATAGAATTCCGAATAGGCCGACTGCCACAGAAGAAAATTGGAAAGGCGGTATTCTCCGCCGGTCCGTATGATAAGGTCTGGGTCGGGAATTTCGGGGTGATCCAGCTGCAGGCTGATGCTCCTGGCGCTGAACTCCTCCGCTTTTCCGGAAAAACCGGAAGAGAGCGCTATTCTTTCCACAGCCCGGACAATTTCATCCCTGCCGCCATAGTTGATCGCGAGATTGACAACCATGCCTGAAAATCCTGCAGTATCGTGCACTACCGAATCGATTTCGTTGAGGATGGCGAGCGAAAGCCCTTCTCGGCGGCCGGAGTGCATTACCTTGATTTTATTCCGTCGATAAAAATCCAATTCGGCAGCCAGGTGATTTTGGATGAGGGCCATGAGAAACCCAACTTCATCCTGTGCCCGTTTCCAGTTTTCGGTTGAAAAAGTGTAGAGGGAAAGGTAACGGATTCCAAGAGCTGATGCTTCGGCTACGATTCGTTTCGCTGCCGTAAGTCCCTGTCTATGCCCTTCAGTTCTTGGCAATCCGCGTTTGGCAGCCCAGCGGCCATTTCCATCCATTATGATGGCGACATGCTGGGGAAGTCGTATAGAAGACATTCAAACTTCCATGATTTCTTTTTCTTTTTCCTCAAGCACCTTGGAAATCTGGAGAATGTATGCGTCAGTGAGTTTCTGGATCTCATCCTCTTCTTTCTTGATGAGGTCCTCGGCCACGCCTCCTGCCGCCTGCTGTTTCTTGAAATCTTCAAGCCCATCCCGACGGATGTTTCTGATGGCGACACGTGACTGTTCCGCAATGGCTTTTGCTGACTTTACCAGTTCTTTTCTCCGCTGTTCGGTGAGGGGGGGTATGGCGATACGTATGACCTTCCCGTCGCTGGAGGGGTTCAAACCTAATTCGGATTTCAAAATTGCCTTTTCTATCTCGCTGAAGAGACCTCTGTCCCAGGGCTGAACCACGATGAGCCTCGCCTCGGGCACGGAGACGGTGGCTACCTGCGAAAGGGGGCTTTTTTGCCCATAGTAATCCACCCTGATCTTATCCAGGAGGGAAGGGGATGCCCGACCGGTACGGATGCCGTTGAATTCATCCTTCAAGGAAGCGATCGTTTTTTTCATGCGCTCTTCGCATATGGCTTTTACCGATTCCATAGTTCCTCCCGATCGTCACATGGATCGCGGAGCGGCGTAAACGCCGCTCCGCTTCTATATTCTTCCTTCAGCGATGCCTTGTCAAAGGGCCTCGCCTACTTTTATGTACGAGTAGCTGTGAATACCGAAGTCGGCGCCTGTCTCTTTCTTAACGGCCGCCAGTGCTGCCGCAACGCTCATCTTTTCGTCTTTGACAAAAGGCTGATCGAGGAGGCAGACATCGGCCATCAGCTTCTTGAGCTTTCCGGCGAGAATGCCTTCTATGACCTTGGCCGGCTTGGCTTTGAGTTTTTCATCCAACTCCACCTGTTTTGCGAATATCTCCTGCTGCTCCTTGACCCAGGCAGCATCAGGCTGTGACTGATCGAGGAACATGGGATTGAAAGCCGCAATATGGAGGGCAAGGTCATGGATAAAGCTCTTGACCCTATCGTCCGCGAAAGCTGAGCCCGAAATGGCTTTAGCCTTCACGACGACGACAAGCTTGCCTACGCCGTGCGTATAGCTGTGGAGATATTCGTCGGCAGCCGCCTCGAAATAGCGCACCCGCTTGAGGACAATGTTTTCCTTGATGACAATGGCGATCTCTTTCACCATAGCGTCTAGTTCAGGGTTGGCTTCATTGGCCTTGGCAGCAAAGGCTTTTTCGGCGATCTTGTAACCGTCGGCGATAAAATCCGCGTTCTTTGCGACAAAATCAGTCTCACAGACTATTTCCACAAAACCAATGTTGCCGTCTCTTTCGATGAGGAAGATTTTGCCTTCGTTGGTAGCGCGGTTGGATCTCTTTTCCAGGCCTGCCATCCCCCATTCGCGAAGAAGTTTTTCGGCGGCAGCGAAGTCGCCTTCGGCTTCCATGAGCGCCTTTTTGCAGTCCATCATTCCGGCGCCCGTTTTCTCTCTGAGGTTCTTTATGTCTGAAGCTTTTATATCCACGGTCTGGCTCCTTATTTTTTCTCGTACAGCTTGTCTTCGTCGATGATCGGAAGGGAAGCTTCTGGCTCGGCTTCAACAACGACGGGAGCAATGGATTCCGGCGTTGTAGCCGCTTCGGCATAGCTGCTGATGTCGACCTCGACCTCGTTCTCTTCCTTGCGCACCGCGTCGGTGTGGACTTCTTCCACTTCCTCGACGGGCAGGCTTTCGATAATCTTGAGGCCTTCGGAAGCGCCGGCTTCGACGACGGCGTTGGCGATGATCTGGGTGAAGAGGCTTATGGAGCGGATGGCGTCATCGTTGCCGGGGATGGGGTAGGTGATGCCTTCGGGGTTGCAGTTGGTGTCCACGACGGCGACGATGGGAATCCCGAGGCGCTGGGCTTCGGCCACGGCGATGGCTTCCTTGCGGGTATCGACGACGAAGAGGATGCCGGGAAGGTCCTTCATCTCCTTGATGCCGCCAAGGTTCTTCTCCAGCTTTGTCTTTTCCTTCTGGAGGCTGGCGACTTCCTTCTTGGTCAGGCTTTCAAAGGTGCCGTCCACTTCCATGCGCTCAATTTTCTTGAGGCGCTGGATGGATCTCTTGATTGTGGAAAAATTGGTGAGCATGCCGCCAAGCCAGCGATTGTTGACATAGAACTGCTCGCAGCGTTCTGATTCCTTCTGGATCGCGGTCTGGGCTTGTTTTTTTGTTCCGACAAACAGCACGGTCTTGCCGGAGCTGACGACCTTCTGGACAGCCTCATAGGCATCCTTGATCGCCTGGATGGTCTTCTGGAGATCGATGATGTGAATCCCGTTGCGTTCGGCAAAGATGAATTTCTTCATCCTGGGATCCCAGCGCTTGACCTGGTGGCCAAAATGCACACCGGACTCAAGCAGGTTCTTCATGGTAACAACAGCCACGTTTTCCTCCCGTGATCAGGGTAAAACCTGATCCCCTTCTCTGATTCTCGTCCCGGGATGTCGTCATCTATGATGTCGCCATCGACGGGCGGAAGATTAATCGGCGATGCGCAAGGCACATCACTGATTCGGCACTTAAGTGCCTTGTGCTGCTACGATCGGAGACCGGAAACATGGAGTGGAGCAGGGTGCATCAAATTCAAGTGCAGCTAGGAGCGCCCGGTGACTCCGAAGTCGTAATCAGCGTCTCTGAGAATGCCATAAAGTTCACGGATTGGCAAGCCCACCACGCAGGACCAGGACCCTACCAGCGAAGTGATAAAACATGAGCCCGCCCCCTGTACCCTGTACGCCCCTGCTGCTCCCTCCCATTCGCCGGTATCGAGATAGCGTTCTATTTCCATTCCACTCATGTTTGAAAATCTCACTTTTGTGGTGGCGAGGGTGGTATGCCGCCTTCCGTTTCTGACGTCCAGGAGGCAGAGTCCGGAAAAAACCCGATGTGTCCTGCCCTCCATATAGAGGAGCATCGATCGGGCCTCATCCCTGTCACGTGGCTTGCCTATCGTTTTCCAGCCTCTGGCATGGTGGAAGGCCACCAAAGTATCGGCAGCCAACAGGAGTCGAGGCAGCTCGCTTTCTTTCTCCTCTGATTCCAGAAGGGCCAGGCCAGCTGCGGACTTCTTTTCAGCCAGGGCAATCACTCTGTATGCAGGGTCTAGGTGGTCGCAGACAGCCTCGTCGATATCTGGATGGATAGGAATGAAGGGCAGGTTGAGGGAAGCGAGAATTTCCTTGCGTCGCGGGGAGGATGAAGCCAGTATGATCGTTTCCATGGGTAGATTGTGTCCGGACAGAGGGCAGGCGGTCTAGTGGCTATATTCGGAATCAGGCATGATGGCGAGCGCTGAAAATCCGGCACTTCTTGACTTTTACCGAAGCCTTGTACTATTATGCTCTGCGTTTGAGAAGGCTACTGGCTTCTCGCGCTGCAATACGGGCGATTAGCTCAGCTGGATAGAGCGTCGGCCTCCGGAGCCGAAGGTCGCGCGTTCGAATCGCGCATCGCTCATTGCCGGAACTTTCTTTCATGTGTCTGCATTTCCTGCATAAAAAGGAAAAAATCCTTCCTCCAAGCGTCGTGTCGTGATATATATCCAATGAGGTTCAGCGATGAGCGCCATAGAAACGATGCTGCAGAATGAGTATATGCGTCTGTACCGCACGGTGACAAGATTGAGAGAAGAATGCCTCCAGCGTCCCAGGGGCTCCCTGGCGGTGAAGAGGCGGGGAAATGGCTTCTATATGTACCTCGTCAAGCGCGAGGGCGGCAAGGTAGTCACCGAATATATTGGAAAAGCGGGAGCCTGGAAGGCGAAGGGCGTTGAAGCGAAGATTCTGGAACGGCATCGCTATGAGGCTGAATTGAAGGAAGCCGAAGGCCAACTAGCCAAGCTGCGAAAAATGATGAAAGCAAGTGGTGTTTTTTTCATTGAACCATCGCGATAAGTAATGTAAAATGATCTCGTCGTACGTTTTTGATCCGTGCCGCGGGTAGTGCCGAAAAGAAGGGTTGATGAAAGACATCTTCGCGGTCCATTTGGCCGAATACGAAACCTCACCCGCATGCGTAGCCTCGGCTCCTGCCACGGTCAAGCTCCTTGGAGAGCATA
>PGXP01000331.1 GCA_002839205.1 Spirochaetae bacterium HGW-Spirochaetae-9 | reverse complement strand
CTCCAAGGACAAGGTTGGCGAGGTCCGCTCACAGATAGAACGGACCTTTTCGCTAGTGTAGGTTGGGTCGTGGGAGAATCGTCTCCCAGGGGACTCCTGGTTTTCCAAAATGACCGTAGTTCATATGGGCACGGTAGATAGGCCGCAACAGATCGAGCTGCTCGATGATACCGGCTGGAGACAGGTCGAACTCGGCTCTCACCAGCGATTCGAATTCCTCATCATCTACAATTCCCGTACCGAAGGTATCGACAAGAATCGAGACCGGTTCCGGAACGCCGATAGCATAGGAGAACTGGACTTCACAACGGGTGCACATTTCCCATGCAACTAGGTTTTTTGCCACGAATCGAGCCATATACGCTGCCGACCGGTCGACTTTCGATGGGTCCTTGCCGCTGAAGGCACCTCCACCGTGACGCCCCATGCCGCCGTATGTATCGACGATGATCTTTCGTCCGGTCAATCCGGCGTCTCCGGTTGGCCCGCCGATTACAAATCTGCCTGTGGGATTGATATAATATTTGGTCTTGTCGGAAAGCAGTCCGGAGGCACCGAGAGTCGGTTGGATGACTTGTGTCTTGATGTATTCTTCCAATTCTTCCCGCTGTACATTCTCATCATGCTGATGTGATACGACGATCGTATCTATTCCGACCGGCACTCCATGATCATAGACGACGGTCACTTGTGCCTTCGCATCGGGACGCAACCAGGTTACATCACGTCCTTTCCGAAGTGTTGCCGCACGCTGGAGGATCCTATGGCTGAACATGATTGGTGCCGGCATCAATTCGGGAGTCTCCGTGCAGGCATACCCAAACATCATGCCCTGGTCACCTGCACCCTGCAAGCCGAACGTACTGCTCGAAGCATCGACTCCCATTGCAATATCAGGAGATTGTTGATGGAGGAATTCCATTACCTGGACAGTCTGGTAATCGAAACCGGAACCCTCGATATCGTAGCCTATTTCCTTGACGACTTCCCGGACCAGCGCATCGACGTCAAAGGTGGCATGTGTGGTGATCTCTCCACCTACCACTACTCTATCGGTGGTAGCGAATGTTTCACAGGCAACACGAGAATAGGGGTCTTTTGCCAGACAAGAATCGAGGACAGCATCGGATATCTGGTCACAAACCTTGTCTGGATGTCCCTCACTTACCGATTCACTTGTGAACATCTGCCTACCGTGTCTCAACATAACTATTTCTCCAGCTACCTATTCCCGTCTCAATGGGGGCAATTCATCATCGATGGATATCCTGACCTGCTTGAACAATCCTTCGCCTTCGCTTTTTGTCGTAACCCCTTCCAAGTCGTTCAACGCTGTATGAATCAGC
>PGXP01000330.1 GCA_002839205.1 Spirochaetae bacterium HGW-Spirochaetae-9 | reverse complement strand
GGTCTCCGTAGGATCGGTGCTGCATCCCATGGAGGAGAAGCACTACATCCAGTGGATAGAACTCATCGCCGACGGAAAGGCCTGCAGGGCGGAGCTGAAGCCTGGGGATCAGCCCCGCGCATTCTTCCCCATCAAGGCTGAGAAAGTGACAGCGCGCGAATACTGCAACCTCCACGGACTGTGGAAGGCCTGAGAAAACATATATCTTTCCGATAAAGGAGCACGACATGAAGAAATACGTATGCGAAGTGTGTGGCTATATCTATGATCCCGCCGAAGGCGATGCCGACGGAAAAATCCCCGCGGGAACCTCTTTTGAAGCCCTCCCCGAAGACTGGGTCTGCCCGATGTGCGGCGCCGGAAAGGATTCTTTCTCGCCCGTAGACTGAGCGGGAAGCTACCATGATCGCCAGGGAAGATTTTATATTCGCCATAGGCTTCGAGGGTGCTTCTGCCGTCGTCGATGGCAAGGCGAAGAAGGAATTCGGTAAGCTTGACACCATGCAGCTCGCCGAAAAAGGTCTTTTCAGGGCGGCTTTCTCCTCGGCTCTCTATTCCAGGAAACCCGAGGAGATTAAGGCATTCATAGATTTCTTCAACGCGAAGGCTGGCACGAACTATACCGATGCCGGACAGCTGTCGCGGCTGTTCGGCGTCTATCTGGAAGAAGTCTCCAAGACGATGATCCTATAAAACCTCGATAATCCTGCATTTTAAATACCGGGATTCCCCATAGCCCGAAACGATGGGGTGGTCTAGGTCCTGTCCTCTTTCTTCGATGATGCGGAACCGGCGACCGCAATCGGAGGCCGCGTCGGCCAGCATCGTGTCGAAACGCTCGGGGAAAAACCAGTGTGAGCAGGAGCAGGTGACGAGAATGCCCCCATGCCCCAGAAGCCGCATCGCCCTCACATTGATTTCCTTGTAGCCCCTGTACGCCGACTCTACGGTGGAGTGGCTTTTTGCGAAGGCGGGCGGATCGAGGATGACAAGGTCATATTTCGCCCCTGCCTTTTCCTCAGCCCTCAAATAATCGAAGGCATTCGCTTCAGCCGTAGAGTACCTTGAGGCGATGCCGTTTAGAGCGGCATTGCCGTTCGCCGCTGTTAAGGCTACCGTGGAAGCATCCACGGCCATGACACTTTTCGCGCCTGAAAGGGCGCAGAGAATGCCGAAGCCCCCCTGGTTGCAGAAAACATCGAGAACCTTCTTCCCGGAGGCGAAACGGGCGGCAGCGGCACGGTTTGCCCTCTGGTCCAGAAACCAGCCAGTCTTCTGTCCACCCGTAATATCCACAGAAAACGTGGCGCCATTCTCTTCCATAATGATGCTCTCGGGAACGGAACC
>PGXP01000329.1 GCA_002839205.1 Spirochaetae bacterium HGW-Spirochaetae-9 | reverse complement strand
TGCGGGAGCGACCGCTTCCGGTTCGGCATTTTTCTTGATGATAGAGGCTTTGGGCTGGAGCACCATGGACATGAATCGGCCCTCCATGAGGGGAAGCTTTTCCATGATGTAGAAGCCTTCAAGCTTGGCAAGAATTTTCTTGAGGATCTGTTCGCCAATCTCTGTATGCGCAAGTTCTCGGCCACGGAACCTGATGGTCACCTTGACCTTGTTGCCCTGCTCCAGGAATTCCTTGACGTGGTTCGACTTGAAGTCGAGGTCATGCTCGGCAATCTTGGGCTGCATGCGGATCTCTTTGAGTTCCGCGGCCTTTGTATGCTTGCGCGTATCCTTGATCTTCTTCTCCTGCTCGAACTTGTACTTGCCAAAGTTCAGCAGTTTGCACACGGGAGGAACGGACTGGGGAGCCACCTCGACGAGATCAAGACCTATCTCACGGGCGATCTTGATCGCCTCGAGGGTTGGGATGATGCCGCGCTGCTCGCCTTTGTCGTCTATGAGCCTCACTTCACGCACACGGATCTGTTCATTGATCCGCAAGTCCTTGTCTGCCAACTGACCTCCTATGGCGCAAACCCGGATTCCGTTACGGGGATCGGCCTACGGGTTTACGCGTCCGTTCAACATGCGGTTGGTCATGTGTACGGGCGCGGCGCGTATATTACCATATAATTTCAAATCGGGTAAATACCTGCAAGGCCCTGATGCGCGACAATATTCGCGGTTTGTGCAAGTTTGCCCAGAAACCAGCGTTTAAAGGGGCCGCATAACAGGGCTGTCCGCCTGTCAGGCCTTCCCTGCCGACCCCAAAACCTCGATGTTCTTGTGCGAGTACAGCTTTTTCAGCTCATCGCGGGCAGGCCCCAGGTATTTGCGGGGATCGAATTCCTCGGGCTTTTCGGCCAGAACCTTGCGGATGAGGGCTGTCATGGCGAGACGGCCGTCGGAATCGATATTGATCTTGCAGACGGCGCTTCTCGCCGCCTTGCGCAGCTGCTCTTCGGGAATGCCCACGGAATCCTTGAGCTTGCCGCCGTACTGCTCGATCATGCGTACGTATTCCATGGGGACGGAAGACGAGCCGTGGAGGACGATGGGAAATCCGGGAATTCGCTTCTCGATCTCCTCGAGAATATCAAAGCGGAGTGGAGGCGGAATAAGGACGCCGTCGGCGCCTCGCGTGCACTGCTCGGGCTTGAACTTGGTGCGGCCGTGACTGGTGCCGATAGATATAGCCAGGGAGTCGACGCCCGTCTTCTCGACGAAATCCTGTACTTCCTCGGGCTGGGTGTAGTTGGAATGCTCCGAGGATACGTCGTCCTCGACGCCTGCCAGAACGCCCAGCTCCC
>PGXP01000328.1 GCA_002839205.1 Spirochaetae bacterium HGW-Spirochaetae-9 | reverse complement strand
GCACGCTATTACCGCATGATCCTCGATGGTGAGACTGACGAACGTGCCCTTTCGATCGCCAAGGATGAGCTCGATTCACAATTCGCACGGGACGCGGGCGGTGGATGGACATTCTCCTACGGGAAGGAACATCCGCAGGAAAACAGACATACTCCGCCACTGACCACTGTACAGTATCCCGGGCACAAGGGAACGGCAGTCGGCAATATCAGGCACCTCGGAGTGGGACCTGTCAAATCGGTCATCGTAGTCACCTTGGTGCAGGATATTGCTGTACGCGATGGCCTCATGGTGCTCGAGGACGAAGCTTCAGGTATGCAGAATCCAGTCCGGTTCGGTCTCTCCAAGATAATCCAAAAGGATGGTCGCGAGACGTTTGTGGGCAAGTCGGGGACAGACGTGGAGATACCCATCCCACCAGGTGTGGAACCAACAATCGGGAGCAGCCTGTACCGGGTATCGCGTCATGACTTGCATGTTCCCGAGATCAACGAATCCAGCTTGCAGCCCTTCCGGTATGCATATGTTCTCGAAATCACCATCGGCACCGACACCTTGCGTGTCCAAGCCCGTGGATTGCCGACATGGATCCCGACTGGAATCGGACAAAGCTATGCGTTGGACATACAACAGGCAAAGTCGCCCCAGCAACCGCAACAAAATTTGGAGAAGGTGTTCTCTACTCCAGGAGAGGGGTTGGTCACCACCGCTTCAGTCGAGATAATCAACGAGTCGGGACTAGTGGATACACAGGTCTTCATGCCATTGTCACAATTGAAGGAAATCCGTCGAAATTGGTATGATTACCTGAACACGGAAATCAACCGGTATATCGATGCCAGGGTTCCCATGGAAATATCCACACCCATTTCGTTACCGGTACTTCCGGCTCGGAAACGTATTTCTCCACTTTCCGATTCCCCGATTCCATGGGCAGATCCAGAAAAAATTCTCAGGCAGTTGCGGTCGGGTATGCAGGTGGAAACACTGCTGGCTACAATCGGTGGCCAGATATACCTGCCGCTTCCCCCAGTGATGTTCGGAGAACAAACTCTGTTCGATGCATTGGATGCGCTTATCGAACATGTTGGTCAAAGCATAGTGGTAGGGTTGAACAATATCGGCCAGTTGTCCTGGGCCCGCAAGCACCCCGAGATACCTTGTTTCGCCGACATCTACCTCTATATGACGAACCGCAGGGCAGCACAGATGCTCGTGGAATCGATTCCGAATATAGGAGGCATGTACGGCTGGATAGAGCGAGAATACCTGGATAGCACAGGTTGGCCTGGCAAGGCGTCACAGGCGGGCAAGGATTTTTCCATTCCGTTGTTCATCAGCAGGAACTGCTAC
>PGXP01000063.1 GCA_002839205.1 Spirochaetae bacterium HGW-Spirochaetae-9 | reverse complement strand
CTCCTGGAGTACAATGTCTACAACGCGCTCAAGGCAGGCTTCGACAGTATCGTTTTCCTCATAAGAAAGGACATAGAAGACGATTTTTCCGCCCACATTCTCTCGCACCTCCCGGAAAACCTGCCCTTCGAGCTGGCCTTTCAGGATGTCGGCATGGCAGTTCCTGAGGCTTTCAGGGCTGAGGCGGCAGTGAAGGAAAGAACAAAGCCCTGGGGTACGGGGCATGCCCTGCTCTGTGCGAGGCATCTTCTCGAAAAAGCCCCTTTCGCCGTCATGAACGCAGACGATTTCTACGGCACAGGCGGACTGAAGGCGATCCATGATTTTCTCGCTGCCGATTGCCGGGCGGATGTAAAAACCGGGGCTGCGGCGCGATTTTGCCTGCCCGGGTACAGGCTGGGAGCAGTCGTCTCGCCGAAAGGTTCGGTGTCCAGGGCGATATGCTCAACAGATGCTTCCGGCAAGCTTTTTCGCATCGTTGAGCATACCCGCATCGAAGTGATGGAGGGCAGGATTTTCTCCATAAGAGGCAGCGGGGACGCTGAGGAGCTTTTACCCGACCTGTCCGTGTCGATGAACCTTTGGGGTCTTACCCCAGCCGTGTTTCCCAGCGCGGCGGCCCAGTTTGCCGAATTTCTCTCCATTCAGGGGAAGGACCATCGGGCCGATCGGGCGAAGGCCGAGTTCTATCTCCCCGGCATCGTCGGAACCATGATTGAGGCGGGGGAAGCCCAGGTATGGGCCTTGCCCGTCGATGAAGCCTACTTTGGCCTCACCAATCCCGATGACATTCTGGAGGCGAGGCTCGCGATAGGGGAGCGGATCGGGCGAGGGGAGTATCCCTCACCCCTCTGGAGAGGCTACAAAAACGCAGGAGGAATCTGATCATGGCACACTCGTCGCGGCTCTGGACGGGAATGCCTTCCCTCTTCGACCTTGAGGCGACGGCGTTTGCCCGACTTTTCAACTACCTCGACCAGCCCTGGGAAGCCCTCACTGCCCTCGATACCTACCTGGGCATCCTCCTTGCCGAGGACCCTCTCGCCGGAACACAGGGCGACCTTCGCCTTGGAGCCCGGTCGCGGATAGAGCCAGGCGTCCATATCGAAGGAAGCGTGCATATCGGGGCCGACTGCCTTGTCGAGACGGGAGCATACATACGGGGGCCAGCCTGGATTGGCGATCGCTGCGAGATTCGGCAGGGCGCCTACCTGCGCGGCATCGTTCTCGCCGGCGATGGGGCGGTGCTGGGTCATGCCAGCGAGTTCAAGCGCTGTGTCCTTCTCGAGGGTGCCCAGGCTCCCCATTTCAACTATGTAGGTGATTCCATAATGGGCATCAAGGCTCATATAGGGGCAGGCGTAATACTATCGAATGTGAGGCTGGACAAGAGGAATATCAGGGCAGCCCTCCTTACTCCCGGCGGGGGTGGCGAACCCAGTCTTCAGGACACGGGGCTTGGGAAATTCGGCGCCATTCTTGGCGATGCCTGCGAAATAGGCTGCAACAGCGTCCTCAATCCGGGAAGCATCCTCGGCGCCCGGTGCCGGGTAACCCCGCTGTCACTTGTAAAAGGCACCTGGCCGGAGGGATCGGCAATAGGAATTGGATAAACCCCCTTCAAATAGGGCCGAAGAAATGTCATACTGGTGTCTCAGTATCATTGGAACAGCATATTATCGAAGGGGTGTCGATGCAGGGACAACACAGAATACTATCGAAGCGAAAGCTTTCGGATGAAGTCTACAGGATGGAAATTGAGGCGCCTCTGGTAGCCAGGGAGCGCAAGGCCGGCCAGTTTGTAATTGTCCAGTGCGATGAGAATTACGCCGAGCGGATACCCCTGACTATAGCCGATGCGAACGCTGAAACGGGATCGGTGACGATCATTTTTCAGACTGTCGGCGCGAGCACCCACAAGCTCGCCCTCAAGGAACCGGGCGATGGCGTTGTCCTTCTCGGCCCCCTGGGCAATCCCACGCATATCGAGAAATTCGGCTGGGCGGTCTGTGTTGGCGGAGGCATAGGCCTCGCTCCCCTGCACCCCATCGTCAAGGCGCTGAAAGCGGCCGGCAACCGAGTAACGGTGATATCGGGAGCCCGCACCGCAGAGCTCCTCATCATGCAGGATGAGATGAAAGCCCTCGCGGATGAGAATATCGTGGTGACGGACGACGGTACGGCAGGGCGGAAAGCTCTCGTCACGGAACCGCTTGGCGAACTCTGCGGCCAGACGCCTCCGCCCGACATCGTCGTGACGGTGGGCCCCCCCATCATGATGAAATTCTGCGCCGCGACGACCAAACCCTTCGGCGTCAAAACCCTCGCATCCCTCAACACGATCATGATCGACGGTACGGGGATGTGTGGCGGATGCAGGGTTTCGGTAGGTGGACAGACAAAATTCGTCTGCGTCGACGGTCCCGAATTCGACGCCCATGACGTGGACTGGGCTCAGATGATGACGCGGCTCGGCGCCTACAAGAGCCTGGAACAGGCCGACCATGACCGTTGCCACCTGGAAATGTCGGTGGAAGCCCTCGAGGCGAAAAACGCCGGGGCGGCAGGGAAGGTCGATACGTCAGGGAAGGCTGTGAAATGAGCTCCATGGATACTATAAACGACAAGAACAAAGCCAGGCTCGAACTCGACAGGATCCGATCGATGACGCTGACGCCCAGGGACAGGATGGCGATACCCGTACAGGATATGCCCAACCAAAGCGCGGAAGCGAGGCGGTCGAACATGCAGGAGGTGGCCACTGGCTATACGCCTGATCAGGCCATGGGGGAAGCCGAGCGCTGCCTCCAGTGCAGGAACGCGCCCTGCGTGGGTGGCTGTCCTGTCCGCGTCGACATCCCTGGATTCATAAGTAAAATCAAGGAGGGCGACTTCGCCGGAGCCGCCACGGTCATAAAGCGAACCAATCTCCTGCCCTCCATCTGTGGGAGGGTGTGTCCCCAGGAAAAGCAGTGCCAATTGCCCTGCACGCTCAGCAAATCCTTGAAGAGTGTCGAGAAAGGTGTACAGATTGGAAGGCTGGAACGCTTTGTGGCCGACTATGAGCGGAACGCGGGCCTCCTTGCCCCGCCCCCGACGGCACACTCCACGGGCAAGCGCGTGGCAGTCGTGGGCGCCGGTCCCGCCGGCCTCACCTGCGCCGTCGATGTGCGGCGCGAAGGACACGATGTCGTCGTCTTCGAGGCCTTCCATAAGGCTGGCGGAGTGATGGTATACGGCATCCCCGAATTCAGGCTGCCCAAGGCTCTCGTCGCCTCCGAAGCAGGGGTCCTCGAATCCATGGGCGTCAGCTTCGAGATGAGCTACCTCGTCGGCAGGACACGAAAACTCTCGGCCCTCCTCGCGGAAGACGGCTTCAACGCCGCCTTCATCGGCACGGGCGCGGGCCTGCCCAAATTCATGGATATTCCCGGCGAAAACCTCGTCGGCGTCTTCAGCGCCAACGAGTACCTCACCCGGACCAACCTCATGAAAGCCTACCGAAAGGGAGAAGCCGCGACGCCCCTCTATCCTTCGCGGCGGGTGGCTGTCCTCGGCGGTGGCAACGTCGCCATGGACTCGGCGCGCATGGCCCTTCGCCTGGGTGCCGAGGAAGTCCACGTTCTGTACCGGCGCACGAGGGAAGAGATGCCGGCCAGAGGCGAAGAAGTCGTCCACGCCATGGAAGAAGGCATCATCTTCGATTTCCTTCGCAGTCCGGCGAGGGTGCTCGGCGACCAGAACGGAAGGGTTATCGGCCTGGAAGTGACAGCCTTCGAACTCGGCGAGGCCGATGCCTCGGGAAGGCGCAGCCCCGTGGCCATCCGCGGCAGCGAGACGGTCGTTCCCTTCGACACCGTGATCGTGGCCGTGGGCAACGAATCCAATCCCCTCATCTCCAGGACGACACCCGAACTCAAGGTGGATCGGCGGGGACACATTCTCGTCGACGAAAAGCAAAAGACGAGCATTGAACGCGTCTACGCGGGCGGCGACATCGTGCTCGGAGCGGCCACCGTCATTCTCGCCATGGGCGAGGGCAGGCGCGCCGCCGCGGCCATAAACGAGATTTTGCAATAATGGCTGATCAAATGCGGCGGCGAGCAGCCGCTGTAAGCGAGGTGCTGCAGCAATGAAGGCATTGGAAAGGCGGCATGGTTCCCTGCTGTCCTGGCTGGCTCTCAGCCTCGTCCTCCTCTTTGCGGCTGCTCAGGCTGCGACGGGACAGGCTACCTACCAGGCGGCTTCCCAACTCTACCAGAGAGGACGCCAGCTGCAGATGGCAGGCAAGGAAGCCGAAGCGAAGAAAGTATTTGCCTCCTCCCTGGCGGCCGTGGAAAAGACACTTCAGTCCGATCCTTCCAATGTCGACCTGCTGAGCCTCCAGTGCTGGAACCTTTTTCGTCTCGATCGCCACAAGGAAGTCGTGGCGATAGCCCAAAAAGCACTGCAGTCAGCGAAGGACTTTCGGATAATGGAAACCCTCGCCGAATCGCTCTACTTTCTCGACAGAAGCGAGGAAGCTCTCCAGTACTTTGCCAACTACGTGGAGCTCGCGCCGCCGAATGATGATCGCATGTCGAGCGCTTACTATTACATGGGCGAATGCTACATGAGGCTGAAAAAATATGAACATGCCGATATTGCTTTTTCCACTGCAGTGTCAATGGAAAAAAACATGTACTACTGGTGGTACAGGCTCGGCGCCATCAAGGAACTGCTCAGCCAGTACAAGCGAGCCTACGAGTCTTACGGAAAGGTGCTTGAGCTCAATTCCGGCTATGCACCGGCCAAAGAGGGAAGATCGCGGGTCAAGGCCAAGGCGGGACTATGATCAACCCTGAAAAAGCAGCATCGTGGGTGGAGGCCGGCTCGGCTGAGTATGACGGAATAGCCCGCGATATATGGGAACATCCCGAAGTCGCTTTCCACGAGGAGCGGTCTTCGGCTATCTACGAAGAGCGTCTCGCTTCCAAGGGCTTCTCGGTGACCGAGTTTCCCGAGATGAAGCACTCCTTTATGGCCGAGCGCGGTTCCGGTGGTCCCGTCATCGCCTACATGGGAGAATATGACGCACTCCCCGGAATGTCCCAAGTCTGCGGTCCCGTAAAGCAGCCGGCAAGCGAAGGAAGCCCCGGTCATGCCTGCGGCCACAATCTCCTCGGAGCCGGTTCACTCGTAGCGGCGGAAGCTCTTGCGCATTTTCTGGAAGCGGAAGGCATACCCGGCCGCGTCAGATATTACGGCTGCCCCGCCGAGGAATCGCTCGGGCGCATTCCCATGGTAAAAGCCGGCCGCTTCAACGATGCCGATGCCATCATGACCTGGCATGGCGCCGATGTGAATACGCCGCACCGCTACACTTCAAGCGCCAATGTCAGCCTGGTCTTTTCCTTCAAGGGGCGCGCGAGCCACGCCGGAATGGCCCCTCAGGCGGGAAGATCGGCTCTTGATGCCGCACAACTTTTTAACATATCTCTCGAATTCATGCGCGAGCACCTCAGTCCCGGGATCCTCCTCCACTATGTGATCAGTGATGGCGGCCAACGTCCTAATATCGTTCCCGAGAATGCCGCGACATTTTTGTACGTGCGAGCCCCCGTGGCCGACATGATACCCGAAGTGATGAAGCGGATAATGAAAGCGGCTAAGGGCGCGACCCTCATGACGGAGACGAGCTTTTCCTTCGATATAAAGGCGGGGAAGTGCGACTACAGGCCCAATTACGTTATCCAGGACCTGCTCCATGAAGTCATGGGTACAGTGCCGCTGCCCGAACCGACGCGCGAGGAAACAACCTTCGCTAAAGCCCTTCAAGCAACGGTAGGCAGGGATGACAGGAAGGCTACCCTCGCACCGATAGGCGCCCCTCTCGATCTGCTGAAATCGCCAATTCACCGTACGTTGGGCGATTTTGGCGAAGGGAAAAGAATTGGCGGTTCTCTTGATACGGGTGACGTCTCCTACGTGGTCCCGGTAGGTCAGATGAACGCGGCTACCTGGCCCCTCGGTGTGGGCGCCCATACCTGGCAATCCTGCGCGGCTTCGGGATCGACCTGGGCCTTCAAGGCCATGCGCTGGGCAGGCACCTGCCTCGCTGTGGCGGGGTACGAACTGGCGACGAGGTCGGAACTTATTACGGCTGCCAAGAAAGAATTCAAGGCGAATGCGATACCGTATCGGTCGACGATGGATCTCTGATCAGCCTTCGCTGAGCGTGTCCGCGATTGCGCCTATATACGACGAACATTTTCCCTTTATCTTCATCATCTCGCGCATGACTTCGTCCTGATCGAAACCTGTCATCCTCCGCGCGTCGACGATCTGCCTGCCTTCCACGAAAACCGACTCGACGTTATGCGGCCTCATCGCGTAGACGACTGTCGAATACCAGTCGTAGACCGGTTGAATGTTGAAGTCGTTCATGTCGACGAGGATGAAGTCGGCGCGCTTGCCGGCTTCGAGCGATCCGATCCTGTCGGCCAAATGGAGCGCCTCGGCGCCGCCCAGGGTAGCCGCGCGCAGGGCTTCCCTGGCGCTCACTATCTCGCGCCTGCTCTCCCTCACCTTCTGCATTTTGGGGAAAAGGCCCAACACGCCCTCCATGTCCATGCCGTTTCCGGACAGCGGCCCATCGGTGGCGAGGCCCAAGAGGACGCCGGCTTTCTCAAGGCGCCAGGCCGGGCAGATGAGGCGGCCAGATTTGGCGTTCGAGGCCGGGCAGTGCGCTACGCGCATGCCGCGCTTCGCCGCGAGCGCCACGTCCTCGTCGTCCACGTAGAGCATGTGGGCCGCGAGGAAGCGCGAGGAGAGAAGCCCTTCTATCGAATCGAGATAACGCAGCACCGAGCCGTGGCTCTCCGAAAACTGCCTGTTCTCGAAATCCATTTCGGCCACGTGGATCATGATGTCGGTGTCGAGGCGCTCGGCCTCGTCGCGCAGCAGTTCCAGGTGGGCGCGGTCCACAGTGTAGGGAGCGTGCGGGGCGAAGCAGGGATCGATGAGCCCATCTTTCTTCCATTCGGCGATGAAGTCCTTCGCGTAGTCGATGCCGCCGTAGGGCTGCTCGGCGTCGGGCGCGGCCTGGCCGAGGACGGTCTCCCCGAGGAGAGCGCGCATGCCAGCCTTTTTCGTCGCCTTGGCGACTTCATCCTCGAAATAATACATATCCGCGAAGGTGGTCGTGCCCGACCGCGCCATTTCGGTAAGGCAGTAGAGCGTCGACCAGTAGACGAGCTCTGGCCGCACGAGGTCGCGCTCGAGAGGGAAAAGGAAGCGGGTAAGGCGATCCTTGATATCCTCGCAGGCGCCGCGGAAGGCCGACATGGGAACGTGGGTGTGCGTGTTGACGAAGCCCGGCAAAAGGAGCTTTCCGCGGGTATCGATGCGCCGCCTTGCCTGGATGGCCGCGCCTTCTTCGGCGGGGCCGAGTGCCACGATGCGCCCATCCTTCACGGCGATATACCCGGGCTCGAAAATCCGCCACTCGGGATCGATCGTGAGGATGGTCGCTCCCTCGATGAGGAGATCGCTGATCACGCCGACGCCCCTGAGCCCGCGTCGCCGCCCGCGATCACCGGCTTGAATTTGCTTTTGTCTATCTTGCCTTCAAAAAGCTTTTTCTTGCGGATAGCTTCGCGCCTGTCGCGGATGAGGGTCACGACGATGAAGCCGAGAATGGTGACGAAGTAGGGAAGGGCCTGGATGAGTTCGGGCGGCAGGCCGACGTTCTGCAGGTAGGTGGCCATGGCATCCGTAAGGCCGAAGATGAGGGAGGCGAATATCGCGCCGATGGCGGTTCCGCCCGCCACTACCTGGGCGGCGTTGGCTACGTAGCCGCGGCCTGCCGATATGCCCGAGGTGAAGTTGGAAGTGTAGCCCATGCTGAGGAAGCATCCGGCTATGCCCGCGAGGACGCCCGAGACGATGAGGGTGAAGAACTTGATGCGGTCGGGATCGATACCCGCCGCCTTCGCGGCCTCGAGATTTTCCCCTGTCGCCCGTATCCTTCGGCCTATCGTCGCCTTGTTCATGATGTAATGGATGACGAAGACGGCAGCCACCGCGAGCCAGAGAACGATATTCTGGCCCGAGATGACCTTCCCCAGCCAGGGTACGTTTTCGATGAAGGGAATCTTGATGAAAGGCAGGGTCTTGCTCGCCAGGGACGAGGAAATGCCCTTGTCGCCCGTGAGTGAGAAGAGGACAAACACCGTGCCGCCCGTCGAGAAGAGGTTGAGGGCGACGCCGCAGAGGACGGCGTTGGCGTCGAGCTTGAGGGCGAAGAGCCCCAGGATGAGGGCTATGATGACGGCCGAGAGAATGCCTGCCAGGACGCCCAGCCAGGCT
>PGXP01000327.1 GCA_002839205.1 Spirochaetae bacterium HGW-Spirochaetae-9 | reverse complement strand
CCATTCACCGCCTGCAGCATCCTATCCACATTCCCATGCTCCCAGATATTCCTTCCCACCGCTATTCCCCGGCCTCCCGCCACCAGCGAATCGTGGATATCCTGGAACACTTGCCGTATGGAATCGGTCTTCGCTCCGCCAAGTATCACTATGGGAACCGGACACCCTTCGACCACCTTCGCGAAGGAATCGACGCTCCCGGTATAATAGGTCTTGACCACGTCCGCGCCAAGTTCGGCTGCCATGCGGGCCGCCATGCGGATACCCTCGGGGTCGTTCGATGCAAGCTTCTCGCCCTTCACCGTCCCTTTCGCCATTGCCTCGAGCATAACCGGCAGTCCGAGCATATGGCAACGGTCTATCGCCAATGAAGCCTGCCTGATAAACTTGCCCTCGTATTCATGGCCGAATTTCACGGTGATTGCGGCACACGAGGCGCCGTAGGCAACGGCCGTCTCGGGTTCGATGACCAACTCTTCCTCGAACTTGCCACCCAATACCGTAAAGCCTCCGGTTATTCGCAATACCAGAGCCGTTGAGCGATCCCATGCACCAAGGGCGTTGTCCACGAACCCTTTTGTCGTCAGGATCCCGTCGACCTTCGCGGCCACACAGGCGGCGACAATCCCGTTCGGGTCCACGATACCGGGAATCGGTCCCGCGATCGCCGCATGATCCATGGCGATCACCACCGACCGGCCGTCCCTCTTGTCGAAAAGCGCATTCCTGCGCAGCACCAAACCAGCATTCATACCTATTTCCTCCAAGTTTCCCGTAAATTCCGATATGTCGCCCGATACCGTTCGAACAGGTCCGCATAGAGACCGCCCAGCGTAGTATCGGGATCGTAGGTCTCCCCTATGGTCACCAGTTGCCTGGCAGCATCCGCAAAGGAGGGATAATCGCCCAGGGCTGTCCGTGCGATCACCATGGATCCCACCAGTTCGGCATCACCTATCAGTGGGACGGCAACCGGTCGTCCGGTCACATCGGCTTTCAATTGATTGAGGAACCTGCTCTCCGAGGGACCGCCTGTGATGCGCAACGCCTCCACCTTTCCCCCCAGTTCCTCCATGACCGTAATGACATCACGCATGGCGAGGCAGACACCTTCGGCCACCGCGCGCAACAACGATTCCCTGCCGGTAGAGAGGGTAAGGCCCGAGAATACTCCCTTGGCATCGGGATCCCACAATGGAGCCCGTTCGCCGGTCAGGTAGGGAAGGAAGACCAGGCCACCACTTCCCGCAGGAGCTTTCGCCATGGCGGCATACATGTCGTCGAACGGGAGCCGCTCCATCCCAAGCAACGATTTCGCCCACCCGATGGCTTTTCCGGAGGTCGAGATGATGCCCGA
>PGXP01000062.1:2704-11117 GCA_002839205.1 Spirochaetae bacterium HGW-Spirochaetae-9 | reverse complement strand
GAAACGATTCGATTGGAAGCGCTCACCTATATCGGCTTTGCAGCACCTGATGCGCTCATAAAGCCCCAGGTTACCTGGAAATTAACCGACGGTATGGAAATTGCCGCAGGCGGCTGGTTTTTCCTGGGTGACAGCGGTGCCTTCGGCCAATACTCGGATAACAACAGCATCTTCGCATCGGCAAAAATATATTTTTAGTTCACGCTTAAGGAGCATCAGGCATGCAGAAAGAAACCAAAAGAACCCATACCCTTCGCATCATTGTGGAAATTGCCTTTCTTGCGCTCTTCGGATTTTTATTCTTCCGCGGGTCCATAGAGCTCTGGCTAGGCGTCTTTGCGGCAGGAGCCTTGCTGTCCCTCGTTTTTGGCCGCATCTACTGCGGCTGGATATGCCCGATGAACACCCTTTTCAGGCCAATCACGTGGATAAGAAAAAAGTTGAATATAAAACCCCTTACAACACCGGGCTTTTTGAAGCATCCGGCGGCTCGTATTGTTTTTGTAGTTCTATTTTTCGGCACAATGCTGATCACTAAACGCATGGGAATGGAGCTGCCAGTGCCCGCAATAATAACGGGCCTTTCCCTCTTCGTAGTGGTCTTTTTCGAGGAAGCGCTCTGGCATAATTCTATCTGTCCCTATGGCACAATCTTCAGCCTTTCTTCGCGGCCTGCCAAAAAAGGCATGGTGATCGATGAGTCCGCGTGCATTTCCTGCGGGAAATGCCAAAAGGTATGCCCCTCCAATGCCATCGACACCCTGGATACAAAAAAGCGCCGGATCCGAAAGCCCGACTGCCTGGTTTGTCAGTCCTGCACAGAAGTTTGCCCGGAAAAGGCGATACGGTATGTTTAAATAACCATTGACCCCAGGAATTTCAAAACTATCCCGGAAATCACAAGCATCAGCAGCTCGCCGATTTCGATCGCGGCGCCCAGGGAGTCGCCGGTAAAGCCTCCCAGAGCCTTCGTGTAGGCGCGGCCTACGATGAATGTTGCGAGGATCGTGGCAAGGACGGCGCTGGCGGCGATGACGATGGCGAGGGGCCATGAGCCGGCCAGCCAGGAGAAAGTGAGGGCTGGAACGAGGGCGACGAGGCTGCCCATTGCGATCCGGGAGGCAGAGAAGCCCTTCATGAGGGACCCCAGGCCATTCTGACGGACGGGAGCGAGCTTCAGGGCGATGAGCGCCGCCGCCGCACGACCGGCCGCGGGCGCGGCGAGGAGGCTTGCTGCGAGGAACGTGAAGAGGAGGCCTTCCTCGGCGAGAACCCGCATCGCGCCGATCCTGGCGGAAAGGACAAGAGCTCCGCAGAAAAAGCCGTAGGTGCCTAGGCGCGGATCCTTCAGGATCTCGAGGCGCCGCTCGCGGCTCGCCACGGGGAGAAGGGCGTCGGCTGAGTCCACCAGGCCGTCGAAGTGAAAAAGGTTGAAGAGGAAATACTGCAAGGCTATGGATGAGATGGCAGCAAGGAAAATACTTCCCGTGAGGGCCATTCCAGCGCCGAATCCGGCGAGGGCCGCGAAGGAGACGAGAGGCGAGAGGGCTGGAATCCAGAAGTCGGCACGTGAGAAGTCGACATCGAAGCGGCGATTCACGGGGATGCGCGATATGAGGGTGAATATGCTGAGGAAGCGGGCGAAGCGTGGGCTTGTACCTGGATTGGCGGCTTTTTTCATGGCAGTGCCTTCCTGAAGGCCTCGTATGAGGTTTCCGTGTCGGCGAGGCTGAAGGTTTCGAGGACGACTCGCCAGTCGCTTTGGGCGGCTGCAGCCGCGATGCCGGGCAGCCAGGCGTCTTCGGGGCTAAGGGAGAGATGGTCCTTGCCGCCGCGCGCGGCGTGCAGGTGGATTTCACGGATGGCCGTATGGCGCGCGGCGATCCATTCAAGCGGCTCCTGGCCATTGCGGATGAGGCAGCCTGTATCGGCGCACAGCGCTGTGTAGGGGAACAGGGCGAGGCTTTTTCCAAAGGCAGTCTCGCCCGTGTACTCGAGGGCGAAGCGCTCCGCGCCGTATGAGGCGCGCAAGGTCTCCACGGTGTCGGCCCAGGCCTCCTGACCAGCGATCTCAGGTCCCTGCTTCCAGGGATGGAAAATATACAGCTCCACGAAGGAATTCGTCATTTCGACGAGCTCGAGGGCTTCGGCCCTGAGAGGATCAGGCAGGTGGAGGCTGAAGGAATAGCGTTCGGAAAAGCGCGCGATTTGGTCGCGCTCCTCGGCGAAAACGCTGCGCGCCTCCTCGTCGTAGGAGAAAAAGAGAAGCTCCATCCCCTCGATCCATGGATTTGAAGCCAAAGCCCTGGCGTTTTCAAGCCAGGAGCCGGGCATCTGCCAGGAAGGGACGCATAGCTTCATGGAGCATTGTCCCGAACAGAGTTTTTGATGACGACCGCTACCCCCGAAACCATGAGGATCACCCGGTCGCAGGCGGCGGCGAGGCGGGCGTTGATTCTGCCCAGGGTATCGCCATAGCGCCTCGACAGGGGATCCGCGGGTATAAAGCCCATGCCGATCTCGTTGGTGACGATGATGATATTCTCAGGTAGCCAGGCGATGACCTTTTCGATCGTTGTGTCGATGGAAGCCTCGCGGCCGTAGTGGAACATATTGTTGAGCCAGAGGGGAACGCAGTCGAGGATCATGTTCTCTTCGAGCCTGTCCTGAATATCGAGGGGCTCTTCAATCGTGATAAAACGCTCGGCTCGTTCGGCCTTGTGGCGGCTGATGCGCTCTGCCATTTCTCCGTCGAAGGCTTCAGCCGTGGCGAGAAAGCGGCGCGGCTCGGGGAAATCCTGGGCGAGGACAAGGGCATGGCTGGATTTGCCCGATTTTACGCCGCCTGTTATGAGGGTGCGCACTCTTTCACGCCCACCTGCCAGGATCCTGGGCGGCGGGAGCGAAGCGCAGGGCCGACCAGTCGTCGTCGATGGCCACATTGCGGTTGGGCGAAAAACCCATGGCCGCCATCATGGGCCAGAGCTTGTCCCTGTTGATGTCGGAACTGTAGCGGGGTGAACTCTGCTTTGGAAAGGCTACCCAGAAAATGGCTGTCGGGCTGAGCTGCCTGGAAGCCGGAGCCACGATCGAAGCCACCTCGGCGGCGTCCTTGGCAAAGACAAGGAGGAAACTCGCCGGTTCGTTCCCGGGAGCTTCGGCGAGGGGAAATTCATCCTTCCATCCGGCAGCTGTGTGGCGGAATTCGGGAGGAGCGTTGAGGACAACGATAGTTCCCGCTTTATAATTGAGCTTCTTGAGAAGGGCATCCATCCTCAAGCCCCCTTGCGGCGATATGAGTCGATGCCGCTTACGGCCAGTATTTCGCCGAAATAGGCGCGGTGATAATCCTTGCTCGCGTAGTTCCCCGCGATGCTGGGGTCGAGGAAATGGGCGGGGTCGATGTCCTGCCAGTACATCTTCCTGCATTCGATGATGAGCTCGGCTTCTTCGAATCCAGGGGACGACACGATGCTGGAGGCTGTGGGCGTGAGGCCGGCGAGCTTGATCTTGTCGCAGTCCCGGCCCGATTTGGACCCAAGGAGAGAGAGTGCCGTCTTGTTGGCCTCGGGAAAGACGCTGAGGGTGAAGCAGTCGCCTGCATCCATGAAGCCTCGCGTAAAGCGCTGCGGACGAACGACGACCTGGAAAAAGGGTTTGTTCCAGATTTCCCCGACACTTCCCCAGGAGATCGTCATCGCGTTGAATTTTCCGGGCGCAAATTCGCCCGCCGTGAGGAGGAGCCAGCGCTTGGAAATGATGGAATGGTCGAAGGCCAGGTCCTTGATCGCTATTGGAGAGCGTTGCATGATGGTTAATCCTCCCGAATCGGTATAGGGGCAGAGTAGCGCGCATCGGGAGGCGTGGTCAACCTTGATGGTCTGGCAGAAAATGCCCCACAAAACGCGAAATCAAGGTACAATTGAAACATATAGTCAGGGGGAAGCTGCGATGCAGAAAAAAGCCGATGGTCAGTTCTATGCTCCGAAGGGCAAGGCTCAGCCTGTCTGCGGACCCGGGGAGTTCAGGATAGGGGTGATCGGCCTCGATCACGGTCATATCTATGGCATGTGCAATGGTTTTACCGAGGCGGGGGCGGAAGTCGTGAAAGTCTGGGACCCTGATCCGGTCAAGGTGGCCGCTTTCAGGGAGAAGTTCCCTGGCGCCGCTGCCGTCGTCGACGAGAGGGCTGTCCTGGAGGATCCGACGATCAAGATGGTCGTCGCCGCGCCCATCCCTTGCCTGCGGGGAGGCCTGGGCGTCAGGGTTATGGCTCACGGCAAGAACTATTTCTGCGACAAGCCGCCTTTTACATTGAAAGCCGATATTGACGCCGCGCGGGCTACGGCGAAAGAAACGGGGAAAAAATTCGGCGTCTACTACAGCGAACGCCTCCATGTGGAAGCTTCCGTCTACGCCGAAAAACTCGTTGCCGAGGGCGCGATCGGAAAGGTGATTCAGGTGATAGGCACGGGACCGCACAGGATCAGCCTTCCTCAGCGTCCCGCCTGGTTTTTCGACAGGAAAAAATACGGTGGCATCATCGTCGACCTGGGCTGCCACCAGATAGAGCAGATATTGTTCTTCACGGGAGCGAAGGATGCGAGGATAGCATCGAGCAGACTGGCGCGTTACAAGTTCACCCAATACCCCGATTTCGAGGACTTTGGCGATGCTTCCCTCGTCATGGACAACGGGGCCTCGGGGTATTTCTGCGTGCACTGGTTTACGCCGGACGGGCTGGGCGCCTGGGGCGATGGGCGCACCTTCATCCAGGGCACGGAAGGCTATCTGGAACTGCGCAAATACATCGATGTTGCGGCGAATCCTGAAGGCGACCATGTTATCCTCGTAAATCACGAAGGCGAGTACCATTTCGGTGCGGCTGGCACTGTTGGCTTCCCCTTCTTCGGACGCTTTATAAGGGACTGTCTGGACGGGACATCGCTGGCGATAGACCAGGAGATGGTGTTCAGGGCTATTGAACTCGCCGTGGAGGCCGAGGAAATGGCCTTGCCGGCTCTGCTGGGGCAGGGAGTGTGATGGTATGCTGAAGCATCCAAAAACCGAAGAGGAGCTGGAAAATCTCCTGTCTACGCCTTCGGCGAGGTTGGTCGATTTCATGAAAAGGCTCGAGGGCGACATCATGCTCCTCGGCGCGGCGGGAAAGGTGGGCGTCACCTTGGGCATGATGGCCGCCAGGGCTTCTGGCGAAGCGCGCACCGCGAAGCCTTCGGGCAAGGCTCGCAAGGTGTACGCCGTTTCGCGCTTCGGCGACGCGGCGGCACGCGCCAGGCTCGATGCCGCCGGCGTTACGACTATCGCATGCGATCTCATCGACCGAGACGCGGTGGCGAAGCTGCCTGAAGCGCGAAACGTCATATTCCTCGCAGGAAAAAAATTCGGAACGAGTGGGGCGCAAGATCAGACATGGGCAATGAACACGGTAGTGCCGGCCAACGTTGCCGCCCGCTTCAAGGAAAGCCGCATCGTCGTCTTCTCAACGGGCTGCGTCTATCCCCTTGCAGCACCCGATTCAGGAGGAAGCGTTGAGCTGGACGATCCTGATCCTGTGGGCGAATACGCCCAATCCGCCCTCGGCCGCGAGCGCGTGTTCGAATATTTTTCGCGCACGATGAATGTACCGGCCTGCCTCTTTCGCCTCAACTATGCCATCGACCTGCGCTACGGCGTCCTCCACGACCTTGCGAAGAAAGTGCGCGATGGCGAGCCCATCGACCTCGCCGCAGGCACTTTCAACTGCATCTGGCAGGGCGACGTCATCGAGCGGGCTATCATCGCCCTCGACCTCTGCGCCGTCCCTCCCTACGCGCTCAATATTACGGGCCCCGAAACCATATCCGTACGTTGGGCGGCCGAGGAGCTCGGCAGACGGCTTGGCAGGGTTCCTGCATTCTTCAACACAGAGCGGTCCTGCGATCCTGTCTATCTCTCGAATGCTGCACTTTCCTTTTCTCACTTCGGCTACCCCCGCGTTGCGCTTTCGGAGATGTTGGATTTGACGGCGGAATGGATAGCGGCGGGGGGATCGTCTCTCGGCAAGCCAACCCACTTCGAGCGCAGGGACGGAAAGTACTAGAGGAGACCATCGTGAAAATTTCTGATCTGCCGTCATTCGTGCCTGAAACGATCCGACGCGGCACCGTGATACCGGCCATGCCCTTGGCCCTCGACGCCGAGCGGCATTTCGATGAAAAGCGGCAGCGTGCCTTGGTGCGCTATTACATCGACGCTGGCGCAGGCGGCCTGGCTGTCGGCGTCCACACCACCCAGTTCGAGATCCGCGAGCCAAGGCATGGCCTCTTCAAGCCCGTTCTCTCAGCTGTCGCGCGGATGATAGATGAGCACTCGGCTGCCTGCGCACGGCCTGTAATCAAGATAGGCGGGATATGCGGCCGTACAGACCAGGCCCGTGCAGAGGCTGAGTTCCTCGTCGACCAGGGCTATCACGCCGGCCTTTTAAGCCTTGCAGCGTTGAAGGGCGATTCGGTCGAAGCCCTCGTCGAGCATGCCCGCGCGTTAGCCGACATCATCCCTCTTATCGGCTTCTATCTGCAACCGGACGTGGGCGGCCGTGTTCTGCCCTACGCCTTCTGGAAGGAATTCGCGAAGCTCGACAATCTCCTCGCCATAAAGATGGCGCCCTTCAACCGCTACCGCACCATCGACGTCGTACGCGCCCTCTGCGATGCCGGGCGCGAAAAGGATGTAGCGCTCTATACGGGCAATGACGACAACATCGTCGTCGATCTTCTCACCGAATATAGATTCGCCGGGCCCGGCGGGGGCGAAAAGCGGGTACGCATCGTCGGAGGCCTTCTCGGCCAGTGGTGCCTGTGGACGAAGAAGGCTGTCGAAATGCATGCAGCCCTCAGGGAACTCTCCCTGTCCGGCCGCGACATCCCACCTTCTCTTCTCACCCTTGCCCAGGAACTCACCGACGCCAATGCCGCCGTCTTCGACGCTGCCAATGGCTTTCCCGGCTGCATCCCCGGCATCCACGAGGTGCTGCGGCGCCAAGGACTCCTCGCCGGAACCTGGTGCCTCAATCCGAACGAGATCCTCTCGCCCGGTCAGGCGGAGGAGATCACGCGGGTCTGGACAGCCTATCCCCATCTCAACGATGATGCCTTCGTACGCGAAAACCTGCGCGATTGGCTGCGCTGAAAACAACACATAGCAATCAGGAGTCATCGATGGATGCGGTAAAAGTATATTTCACCGATTTCCGAACCGTCGCCTTCGGCGATGGGCTGCCCACGAAGCTCAAAAAGCTGATCAAGGCGGCCGGCATCGGCCAAATCGACTTCAAGGGCAAATTTGTCGCCATAAAGACGCATTTCGGCGAGCTGGGCAATATCAGCTATCTCAGGCCTAATTATGCCAAGGCTGTGGCCGATGTGGTGAAGGAATTGGGCGGCAAGCCCTTCCTCACCGACTGCAACACCATGTACCCGGGCAAGCGCAAAAATGCGCTTGAACATCTTGAATGCGCCTGGGAGAACGGCTTTTCTCCCTTGAGTGTAGGTTGCCCCATCATCATAGGCGACGGGCTCAAGGGCACCGACGATATCGCCGTGCCCGTAGTCGGGGGCGAATACGTCAAAGAGGCGCGGATAGGCCGGGCGATAATGGACGCCGATGTTTTCATCAGCCTCACACATTTCAAAGGGCATGAGATGACCGGATTCGGCGGCGCCATCAAGAACATCGGCATGGGCTGCGGTTCCAGGGCAGGCAAAACTGAGCAGCACTCGGGCGGCCAGGCCTTGATAAAGCAGGCTAAATGCGTGGGCTGCCGCAGATGCCTGAGGGAATGTGCCAACAATGCCCTGGAATTCGATTCTGTAGCCAAAAAAATGCGCGTTGACACGAACAACTGCGTGGGTTGCGGCCGCTGCCTGGGATCATGCAATTACGACGCCATCGTGTTCAAGGAAGATGCCGCCGTGGAGGTTCTCAACCGCCGGATGGCGGAGTACACCAAGGCTGTGGTGGACGGACGCCCTTCCTTCCATATTTCTCTCATAGTGGATGTTTCACCCAACTGCGACTGCCATGGCGAGAACGACGCCCCTATTCTCCCCGATATCGGCATGTTCGCGTCCTTCGATCCCCTGGCCCTGGATCAGGCCTGCGTGGACGCATGCATGAAAGCTCAGGCCCTCCCCGGTTCGCTTATCTCCGACAACGCCGAAAAGCCGGGGTTCGTCGATCGTCATGATCATTTTGTCAACAGCGCTCCCGATTCCGAGTGGCAAAGCTGCCTCGAGCACGCCGAAAAGATCGGCCTTGGGTCGCGGAAGTACGAGTTGGTAATTACCAATAAATGAAGTAAACCCCCGTCAAACACTGCAACGTATCTGGCGGGGGTAAAGAATCAAGCTCCTGC
>PGXP01000062.1:0-2587 GCA_002839205.1 Spirochaetae bacterium HGW-Spirochaetae-9 | reverse complement strand
GTCAAAAGGAAGAGGCCAAGACAGATGGGTCTGGTGAAGAAGGGGCTTATGTCGCCATTCGACAGGATGAGGGAGCGGCGCAGGTTCTTGTCCAGCATGTCGCCCAGGATGATGCCCAGCACGAGGGGAGCCATGGGGTATTCCATCTCGCGCAGAACGAAGCCCACGATGCCGAAGAAGATCATGACACCCACATCGAAGAGCCTCGACTGGAGGGCGAAAGATCCGACGACGCAGAGGATGAAGACGATGGGCATGAGTTTCTGCCTGGGAACCTGGAGGATCTTCACCATGGGCCTCACCATTGAAAGCCCCAGTACGAACATGGCGATCGTGGCGAAGAACACCATCGCGATCACTTCATATACGAAGGTCGGGGATTCGATCATGATGAGGGGGCCGGGCCTCACGCCGTGGATGAGCATGGCGCCCAGAAGGACCGCCGCAGGGGCCGAACCGGGTATGGCGAGGGTCAGCACGGGGATGATGGCGCCGGGTACGCAGGCATTGTTGCCTGTCTCCGAGGCGATGAGCCCCTCGATGGAACCATGTCCGAACTTGGCCTTTTCCTCGGGTTTGGCGCTTCGCTTGGCCAGGTCGTAGGATACCCATGCGGCTATGTCCTCGCCGACTCCGGGGATAGCTCCGATGACAGTGCCCACGATTCCAGAGCGTATGATCGTTTTCCAGTACTTGAAGATTTCGCGGGCTTTGGGCAGGATTCGCCCTATCTCGTTCTTGATGACCTCCACCTTCGAGTGCCGCATGACGGAGATGATCTCGGCAAAGCCAAAGGCGCCCACCATGGCCGGTATCAAGGAGATGCCTCCCGAGAGATTGTTGCTCCCAAAAGCGAAACGTATGTAGGCATGGATGCCTTCCATGCCGATCATCGCCACGAAGAGACCGATAAAACCCGCTATCCATCCTTTGAGGGGATCCTTGGGAGCGGTCAGATTGCCGCAGATGATGATGCCGAATATCGCGAACCACACAAACTCGAAGGACTGGAAGCTTAACGCCACGTTGCCGATCATTGGCGTGAAGATCGCCATGGCTATCATGCCGATGATCGAGCCAAGGAAGGAGCCGGTAGTGGCGATTCCGATCGCCTTTCCGGCCTGACCCATCTTGGCGAGGGGAAAGCCGTCAAGGGTCGTCGAGGCCGAGGCCGGTGTGCCTGGAATGTTCAGGAGGATGGCGCTGCGGCTGCCTCCGTATATCGAGCCGATATACATGCAGATCAGGATGAGGATGGCATCGTTGGCATTCATCGTATAGGTGAGCGTGGTGAGGAGGGCTACGCCCATGGTAGCCGTCAGCCCGGGGAGCATCCCTATGACGATGCCCAGTTCCGTCGCCCAGAGCACGTTGAGGAGCGATTTGAAGTTGAGGAACGAGACGATGGCGCCGCCGAAAAGTTCAAGACCTTCGAACATGGGAATCTCCTCAGGGTAGATTGACGAGGAAGAGCTTTTGGAACACGAGGGTGACCAGGGCTGTAGTCGCTATGCCTATTATGGCGGCCACGATGACCTTTCTGGTCTGCGCGGAAAAAGCGGCTTTCCAGTCGTATTCGAAAAGCAGGATGAAGGCAAAAATGAAGGCGAAAGTGACAAGGGGGAACCAAATTTTACCGAGCAGGAAAGAGTAAACAACGCAGAGCGCTATCGTCATGAGGATGCGGCGGGTGGATTCTTGAGTCAGGACATCCTTGGGTATGGATCCACCGCGGAATTCGCTTATCGCCTTCCTTCTTATAGATCTGAGGAGCATGGATAGGCTGAGAAGGATGAGCATCACGCCGATGAAACCAGGGACAACACCGGGCGCGGAGTAGATGCTCTGGTTATAGTCAGCCATCGTAGGCATTTGTATCGACAGAACCAGGATGGCAGTGCCGAATACCACCAGCACGATTGAAGTGATCAAGTCGGCCTTGACCATCGATTTTTCGGTCATCGGAGTCTCCATGAAGCGGGTTGAAATTGGAGGTCGCCCGCCACAAGGCGGGCGACGGCTCGCCTTGTGGCGGGCGACCTCCATCAAAGCAGAATTGTGTAAATCTCGTTAGGGCTTGGGAATGCCTACGGCGTCTGGCGACACCTTGGCTTTGCCGGCTTCGTAGTAGAGCCAGGCGACGGGCTGATAGTAGGCGAAAGCGTTGTCCTGGGCCTGCTGGCCGAAGGAGGGAGCGAATACCGCGCCGCGGGCTACCGCATATTCCTGGATTTTCTTGGACTTCATGATGGTGTTTTCCCAGGCTTTGTTCACGGTGTCGATGACTTCCTGCGGGACACCCTTCGGGATGAAGATGCCGAAATAGTTCGGACCGGCCTTGAAGTCCTTTATCCACTTGGTGATCGGGGAGATGGTTCCGTAGCCGTCGAGAGTGAGGGGTTTGTCGGAGAGGACGGCCAGGGGGCGGAGCTTCTTTCCGCGGATCATGTCGGCTTGCTCGACGGCGAGCTGGGTGGTCATCTGGGTTTCGCCGGAGACGGTGGCGATGACAGCGGGATTGCCGCCGTCGTAGGTGACGTGCTTGTAATCGATGCCGGTATACTTCTTGATCAGCTCGATGCCGATG
>PGXP01000326.1:691-2060 GCA_002839205.1 Spirochaetae bacterium HGW-Spirochaetae-9 | reverse complement strand
ATCCGTTCCGCTTGCACGCGAGATCACATACCCGTTCGATCCTGGGATCGGGCTGTTCGGGAACGAACACCTTGTATTCCACCCAATCGACATCCTTCATGAATCCCAGCTGGGCAAGATGCTCCATATAGTAGGGGTGGTTGTACAGGGTAATGAACATTCCCATCTGGTCGAATCCCTCGACCAGCAACCCCTGCTTGTCCAGATCCGAGAATCCGATAGGCCCGATCATCGTATCGAGTCCCCGGCTCTTGCCCCAATCTGTCACCGCCTCGAACAGTTTTCTCGAAACCTCAAGGTCATCCACCACATCGTAGCGATGGAACCGCACCTTCTTCTCCTGTTTTGCTTCGTTGAGCTTATGGTTGACTAGTCCGGCGATCCTCCCGACCACTTTATTGTCGTTATACGCCAGAAAACAGACAGTTTCACAATATTCGTAGGCAGGGTTCTTTTTTGGATTGAAGTTCCACTTCTCATCAAATACCAACGTGGGGACATAATAGGGATTGTCCTTATACAAGGATTTGGGGAAATCGTGGAAAATGGACCAGTCTTTTTTGGATGCGACTTCTGTAATGGTTATCATGCTATGCTCCCAAAGAAAAGTAGGTAATTGTACGATATTTTCCATAATCCACAATACCTCCGGGCGTCTTTGGAAGCAAATTCCCGGCACAAACCCATTATTTCATTGCCATCGTTGCAGTTGGGTACTATACTACCACCCTATAACTCTACGGTTCCAGCCATGACAAGCAACCGGCATGTTGTGGTGGTACCTGGATCGAAGGGGTATCCGCATATGGGCTTGCATGGTTTGTTTCACCCGCCTGTGTTCCAAGGCAGAAAAAGAACCGTCTCCTATTTCGAAGGTTGGTATTTCAAGATGGCTGTTGGCCACTCCGATTCCGCAAGTGGGCCGGAAGTGATATCTGTAATACCAGGTATCGCACTAGGTTCCACCAAAGACGATCACCATGCATTTATCCAAGTCATCAGCAGCCGCGAAAAACGTAGTTGGTACGTCCCGTTCCCCCTGGAAGCATTCAATGCGGACAAACGGGAGCTGCGCCTCGCTGTGGGAAACAATCTGTTCACCACAAACCATATCCAACTGGATCTCAGACACGAAGACCTAACACTCTCCGGAAGCATACGGCATCATGACATACAGCCCTTCCCCGTCACCCTCGCATCACCCGGAATCATGGGATGGTTCGCCTACTTGCCCTTCATGGAGTGCAACCATGGCGTTGTGTCCACACACCATAGCCTGTCCGGATCGATCGAATGCAACGGTATCGAGACGGATTTTACCGGCGGAACCGGTTATATCGAAAAGGATTGGGGAACTTCGTTTCCAGAG
>PGXP01000326.1:0-641 GCA_002839205.1 Spirochaetae bacterium HGW-Spirochaetae-9 | reverse complement strand
CCGTCCGCAAACAGCTCATGCATGCTGTCTGTGGCAAGAATCCCGATCCTCGGTCGTTCTTTCACCGGTTTCCTGGGGTTTCTGCAGATGGGCGACCGGATGATCAGGTTCGGCACCTATACGGGAGCAAGGATAGTGGCATTGGAAACCAATGGTACACAAGCCAATGTGGCGATCCGTCAAAAGGATATGCTCATCGAATTCATCGCTGAATTGGGTCCCTCCTCGCACTTGGCAGCCCCACGCCAAGGGAAGATGGACCGCACGATCACTGAAAGTATTCTGGGAACGCTTGCCGTAACAGTACATGCCGCCAATGGTACCACCTTGTTTAAAGAGACCGGTACCATGGCGGGTATAGAATTATCCGAAGCGGGAAGCCTGCATTGATTGCCAAACGAAGCGAGAGGAAAGGGACCATGCAATGGTCCACTCTCCCGAGCGAGTGCAGGCAACGTGAGGTGACGGAAGGAGCCTTTCATGCCAAACGAAGCGAGCGGAAAGGGACCATGCAATGGTCTGCTCTCCCGAGCGAGTGCAGGCAACGTAAGGATCCATATCTCGCCCCTTGGGGCGGAAAAGGAGGCAAAGCCTCCTCTTTCCAGGGCTTGCCCTGGGGGTATTGATACCTTTCATCCCCC
>PGXP01000325.1 GCA_002839205.1 Spirochaetae bacterium HGW-Spirochaetae-9 | reverse complement strand
CGCAAGCATCAGGAAAGCTTCCTGGATCGCTCCAGCCACCCGTGCATTGGTGAAGGGGATGAAGAACACCGTCAGGAAGATACCTGCGATAACCAATAGTTTCTTGTTGGGAGAGAGTTCCTTGTTCGCCATGGCTATATCATCCTGCCGATCTGCAGTGCAACGGTCTCTATCACCTCACCGGTTATGGGGGTCTGTCCCTTGAGTACGCCGAAATCGGTGGTGATGTAGTGCTCGAAGGGCAATCCCTTCTCCGTGAATATCTTTGCACCGCAGGCGACCTTGCATCCGTCGATCACCACATTCTTGTCGGCACTTCTGGCCGATGCGAGGAATCCCGAAAGGTCGGCTCCCACCGCGGCAAGACAAGTCATGGAACCTTTTCCATCGGATGCCAGCGTACGGGCCACCTGGTCTGCAAGCAGTCCGGTATTCGCGGCTCCCGAGCATGCGTAGAGGAGATTGACGGTGCAATCGCCACCACAAGAACAGGTGCATCCCATTATTTGCCTTCCTTCACATACGCAAGGATCTGGTCCTTGTTGAGCAACTTGCCGGCACTCTTCACCACGCCATCGATAGCCAAGGCTGGGGTCATCATGACACCCATGTCCATGATCCGATCGATTTCGGTCACCTTTTCAATGGTAGCTTCAATGCCACCGGCTTCGATAGCTTGGCGCGCGTTCGCCTCAAGGGCTTTGCATTTTGGACAACCTGTCCCGAGAATCTGGATTACCATGGTATTTCTCCTTATGTTTCCATTATTGGAAACTGTTGGGGGCTTGTCAATACAAAAGGTTGACAAAGTTTCCACTTTTTGCAACATTGGATGTATGGACAGGAAGGACGAGCAACGATTCGAAAGTGCAGCCCGGTTATTGCGAGTGTTGGGACACCCCATGCGGTTGGCAATGGTGGAGGCTCTGCGTGAGCGCCCGTGGTGCGTGTGCCAATTGGCCGACAATCTCGGGTTGAACAAGTCCGCGGCGTCCAAGCACCTGTCGTTGTTGAAAAGTGTTGGCATCATCGACATGGAGCGGGATGGGACCCAGGTGAACTGTACCCTTGCCATGCCGTGCATCCTCGACATGATGTATTGCGCCAACAGATTCGATTCAGCGCCAGCCGATTCAGATGTGGATGGGGATGCGGAAAGCCCGGCACCTGCCTGCTCGAGCGGTTGTTGTACCTTGGCAAAGGAGTTACCAATCATGAAGAAGACAAGAATCATGTTCGTTTGTATCCACAATTCGGCCCGGAGCCAGATGGCCGAGGCATTTGTTCGGCAGTATGCCGCAGACCGTTTCGATGTCCATAGCAGTGGTATCGAGGCGGGGAAATTGAATCCCCTGGTCGTGCAGGCCATGA
>PGXP01000324.1 GCA_002839205.1 Spirochaetae bacterium HGW-Spirochaetae-9 | reverse complement strand
CCTGAAAGGTAGGAGTTCTGGGGTGAACGCAAAAAACCGTAACCGTCGGGGAGAATCTCGAGGGAACCATAGGCGTAGATGATGCCGCCCTTGTCGGTATGGGATTTCAGGGTATAGAAAATGAGCTCCTGCTTTTTAAGTGCAATGAGCTCGTCATGATTGATTCCGTATTTTGCGCCAAGGTCGCGCAGGTCCTTAATTCCCATCTTTGAAAGATCGTTGATGAGAAGGCGAGCCCTCGAATCGCTGTGTTCCTGTTTTCCATTTTCATGAGGGCGTTCGTTGATCAATCGGTCGAAACTTTCCTGCTTCCTGACAAAACCGTTGCGGGTTTCACGCTCGAGAGCAGCGGCTGTGGCCACGTCGATAACAGGGTTCTGTTCCAAGTCGTTTTCATCAACACCCGAGGAACGCGGTAAAAAGGGTGCGGCTTGATTCTGCCCAGTTTCGCCATTCTGGATATTTTCTTCCCCCTGGGGGGTTGCGGGAGTGTAGGCTGGCTTGCGTCGCAGCTTGATCCTTTTTGTGGATTTGTCGGGCTGAATCGATGCAGGCGCCTGCTCGGAATGCTGGGTTGATGGTTCGCTTTCTGTTTCTTCCATCTGTTCCTTCTTTTGGATTGCCGGTATAGGGGTTTTTCTTGTAAACGCCATGAAAACTCCGTTATAGGGAGGATATCGGACGGACAAGATCCCACAATCAGGTCAATCGTTCATCGTTGCTTGGATTGTCTGTGGGATCGAAAAAGCAGTGAATTCCGGCATCGGACTGCCCGGTACCAGGAAGGGCACCTGCTTGGTTTTTTCTTTGGAAGGCAATATTCAGATTGCCATAGTCACTATAGTATTCACGCGGCGATCTGTCAATCGCCGACACCAGGCATTCTGATCTGCCCCTCGAAATGCGCGGTATCGGCTATTTCAACCCTCGGGGCATCGATAAGAGCGCTGACGCTGGCTTTACCCAAAATTTCAACAAAACCCTCCGCATGTATGGTGCCTGAAAACCTGCCGAATACGGATAACGATAGGGACGTGAGGGTGCAGGATTCCATGACTGCCTCTCTGTCTATTGTCACATGTGACGAAGAAGCAAGAGTTCCGGCATAGTTGCCTTTCAGCAGGAGACTGCCGTCCGCCCTCAAATCTCCCTGCAGCTTTGTAGAAGCGCTCAGTTCTGTGGCGTGGAGCAGGGGTTTGTCTCGTGGCTTCCTTCTGGGACCCATGAGCAATGCTTGCATGAACGCCAGGCAGTGTCAATAAAAAAGGGCAAAACTGTCAACGCACAGTAGAAATGTCCCCTAATCCTGCACAGTAGAAATGTCCCCTCATGCACCTAGGCCGAGAGGTGAGCCGTATTCTCCTTCGGTAGT
>PGXP01000061.1:5405-13866 GCA_002839205.1 Spirochaetae bacterium HGW-Spirochaetae-9 | reverse complement strand
AGTCGGCTATTTCTGGAGCCCCGCCGATGTCATCAATATTGAGTCCATCAACGTGCTCGATGCGGATGCACAGCGAGAAGGCCCTGTAAATATGCGCATCAACATACCCGTATTCGGAACGCAAAATAACTTTTACTTGTATACTATTTTAGACAATACGGATATTGACTTCGACACGACAGCCCTTGCGGCGAAAGCCGAAGTCCTCCTCGGAAACTATGAACTGGGATTGGGCGCGTATTATCGCTACGATACGGCCGAAAGGACCATGCTCACGCTCACGGGTCCCGTCGGCGACTTTGACATTTTCGGCGAAGCCATGGTATCCAGGGGCAGCACCAAGACTTTTATAACTGGCATCGATTCAACCCCACCCTTCGACATTCATAAGAATTCCACGGCAGAAAATCGAGAGAATTTTTATTTCTCTGCAAGCGCAGGGTTCCTCTATAATAATGCCAATGAAAACATCACAGCCGTCGGGCAATATTTCTACAACGGTGAAGGCTACACCAACGATGACAGGAAGTCCCTTATAGCCGAAGCAAAGGCGAGCCCTTACTCCAGCGTTCTTGCTGGCTTCATCTACGGCTCCGGCCAGCATTACGCGGCGTTGAATCTCTCAAAAGGCAAGATTTTGGGGGACGATATCTCAGCATCTGTCATCGTCCTGGCGAGCCTTTCGGATTTTTCGGGGTTCGTAAAGCCTTCTGCTTCCTGGAAGGTCGCAGATAATTTCTCGCTATCGCTGAGCCCAATGTTCGTTTTCGGCGAAGCTGAAGACGAATACCCAATACTCTCTGGCGGTGCCGCGGTTTCCCTCTCCCTCGGCGCCACCGTGAGCGGCTCATTCTGAACAGGTTGCCCATTGCGGGATAAGATGTTTTAATCGATACTTGAAGGCGGAAGCAATGCCGCTCAGCACGACTGAAAGGAAGCCAGCATGAAAATCCACCCCATCACTGACAAGATCTATGCCCTCCACGCCGACATCAAGTCGGATGACCTTTTCGAAGGCATTTGGCCCATTCCCTACGGTGTTTCCCTCAATTCCTACCTTGTGAAGTCGGATAAGATCGCCCTCATCGACCTCGTGCGTGACTGGGTAGGAGCGCCCGGTGAACTAGCCGGCCAGCTCGCCACTATCGGCGTTGGCCTCGACGACATCGATTACCTGATCCTCAATCACCTAGAACCCGATCACACCGGCTGGCTCGCCGAATTCCGCGCCATCAACCCCAAGGCTGAGATCATCGCCACGCAGAAAGGCATCGACCTCGTACAGAGTTTCTACAAAATGGACGAAGGCCTGCGCGCCGTTAAGACGGGCGACAGGCTCGACCTGGGAGAGGGCGTGGCCCTCGACTTCTTCGAGACGCCCAACGTCCACTGGCCAGAGACGATGGTCACATGGGCGGCCGACGGCGGCGTCCTCTTCTCCTGCGATGCCTTCGGTTCCTTCGGCGCCCTCGGCGACCGCGTCTTCGACGATGAATTCACCCCCGAAGAGCATGAATTCTTCGAGTCTGAATCCCTGCGCTATTATGCCAACATCGTCTCCAGCTTCGGACTTTTCGTGAAAAAGGCCATAGCCAAGATTGCCGACCTCGAGATCAAGGTCGTGGCTCCCAGCCACGGCATCGTCTGGCGCCAGTCCCCTGCCGAGATCATCGATCGTTACGTCCGTTACGCCGACTACCTCGAAGGACCGAGGGAGAAGGAAATCGCCATCGTCTGGGGCTCCATGTACGGCAACACCGAGAAGGGCCTCGCGGCAGTGATCGAGGGAATAGAGGAAGAGGGCGTACCCTACACAATCCACCGCGTGCCGAACGAAGATGTCTCCTGGGTCCTCGCTGACGCCTACAAGAGCGAAGGCATTCTTATCGCCATGCCCACCTACGAATACAAGATGTTTCCACCCATGGCCTACGTGCTCGATATCTTCGAGCGCAAGCATGTGTGGTATCGCAAAGTGCTGCGCATCGGCAGCTTCGGCTGGGTAGGTGGCGCGAGAAAGGAATATGAGAACAAGATTGCGCCTTTGAAGTGGGAATCGCTGGAAGCCGTCGAGTGGGCGGGCAGCCCCGACGACGAAATGCTGGATATTCTCTATGAGCGGGGAAAAGAACTGGCCATCGCAGTCAAGAATTCCTGATTCCGGCTCATGACAGACCGATTATAAAAAAGGCGCCGTAAGGCGCCTTTTTTATAGGGTCCTCGCGGTTTTAAAAACCGCGGCGACATCATTTGGCTTTCTTGCTTATCCTGTTCGCTATCTGTATCAGCAGGAAAAAAACCCCCAGCGTGGCGAAAACACCGATGAGACCGCCGGCTGTCACGCCGAGAGCCTGAATGGTCGTGCCGAAAGGGTGGACAAGGGATCCGTCGGCGGCGCGCTCGCCCATCGACTTGAAGTACGCGATTATGTTTTCCATGGTGTTCTCCTTACATCCTGGCCATGATGAAAATGAGTGGCACGAGAGCCAGAACCATGCCACCTGCGATGACCGATCCCAATTGGCCAGAAACGTTTGAACCGATGGCATGCATGAGGATGATGTTGCCCTTCTCCTCCTCGTTCGCCATCTTCTGGATAATGCGGCCTGACATCGGGAATGCCGAGATGCCGCAGGCGCCGATCATCGGGTTGATCTTCTTGTCCTTGGGCAGGAAAAGGTTGATGAGCTTGGCGAAGAGCACGCCGCCCGCGGTGTCGAAAACGAAGGCCACAAGGCCCATGCCCATGATGAGGAGAGTTTTCCATGTGAGGAAGTTCTCAGCCGTCATGGAAGCGCCGATCGTTATGCCGAGGAGGAGGGTAACCAGATAGGCCAGCTCATTCTGGGCTGTCTGGGACAGGCGTTCCAGGACACCCGATTCCCTGATGAGGTTGCCAAACATAAGAGAACCGATGAGGGGCACCGAAATCGGGGCCACGAAGCCTGAAATCATCGTCACGAGGATGGGAAAGAGCACCTTCAGCCATTTGGGCGAATTGGATTCGTGGTAGGCCATGTGGATTCGCCGTTCGCTGCTCGTCGTCAGAGCCTTGATGACGGGGGGTTGAATCAGAGGCACAAGCGACATATAGGAGTAAGCCGCCACGGAGATAGGCGCCAGAAGATGAGGAGCGAAGATATTGGCGACAAAGATTGAGGTGGGTCCGTCGGCGGCGCCGATTATGCCGATGCTGGCCGCCTCCTTGAGGTCAAAACCAGCCAGGGTGGCTATGATCATGGTTGCGAAAATACCGAACTGGGCAGCAGCGCCGAAAAAGATCATCATCGGATTCTTGAACAGCGGTCCGAAATCGATCATCGCGCCGACAGCTATGAATATCAGGAGGGGAAAGATCTCCGTGGCGATGCCCATATTGTAGAGGATCTTGAGGAACCCATCTGCGCCCCCGTGCTCCCAGACCGTAGCGAGAGGCAAATTGACCAGGATGGCGCCAAAACCAATAGGAAGGAGAAGCATAGGCTCGTATTCCTTCATGATGGCGAGGGCGATGAGGATTCCACCGATACCGTACATGAGGAGCATTTTCCATGTTATCGATGTGAAACCAATGAAGACATCTTGCATCTGAAACAGTCCTTTCCGTACCAGAAGCCTGACGGCCTGCGATATCGGCATATAATGACGACGAATGGCTCGAATTTTACCGGTTTTTCATGGTTTTGGCAATGCTAGAAAAGCAAAAGCCGCCGATGCTATAGTGCTCCTTGTCATGAACAGCACAAGAAACATTACCGTCGCCGTAGGACTCTCCGGGGGCGTCGACTCAGCCCTCGCCACCGCGATTCTCCAGGATGAAGGGTATAAGGTCCTTGGTCTCACCATGAAAATATGGAAGGGAGCATACAAGATTCAGGAAGGCCTCAAGCATGCCTGTTTCGGCCCTGGCGAAGAAGAAGACATCGCCGCCTGCGAGCGGATTTCTGCCAAGCTTGGCATCGAATACCACGTTTTGGACCTATCCGAAGAATATGAGAAACACGTCATCGAGTATTTCAGGAAGGAATACAGCGAAGGCAGGACGCCCAACCCCTGTGTCATCTGCAACAGGGAGCTAAAATTCGGGTTTCTTGTCGATCGGGCCCATAAAGCCGGCATAGCCTTCGATTTTTTCGCCACAGGCCACTACGCACGCAAGGAAGCGCGCGACGGAATCACTTTCCTGAAAACGGCGGCCGATGCCGCCAAGGACCAGACCTACTTCCTCTACGGCCTCGACTCATCACGACTGGAGAAAATCCTCTTTCCCCTCGGCGCAATGACGAAGAGCGAAGTGCGATCCCTGGCGCGCGAGCATGGTCTCGAAGTCGCCGATAAGCCCGAGAGCCAGGATTTCGTTGCAGGCGGCGATTACGCTCCCCTCTTCGAAAACGCCGAACCCGCGGCAGGGGACATCGTCGACACGGCGGGCAAGGTTATCGGGCGGCATCGCGGTCTGCCGTTCTATACCATAGGCCAGCGGAGGGGCATCGGCCTCAGCACCGGCCCCACCCCACTCTATGTGCTGGGCCTGGACGCCAAAGCCAACAGAGTGATCGTCGGCCCCAATGCAGGACTATTCTCATCCGGTCTTCTGAGCGGAAATTTTATCTTTCAGGATCCTCGCATGACATCGGAGGGTGCTTTTGGCGCGACCTCGGCGCGTGGATTGGCGAAAATCCGGCAGAATCACAAACCCGTGTCATGCACCGTCTCGAGGGCGGAAAAGGGCGTCAGCGTCGAATTCGATCTCGTCCAGCGGGCCGTAGCCCCGGGGCAATCCATCGTGCTCTATTCCAACGAGGGACTCGTGCTCGGTGGGGGCATCATCGATGAGGCGGTTCCGGCGGAATAACAGCGCACTTCCCGGAACATGAGCCATGAGCGTGGGATTGACCCCTCTTCCGGATTTACCTATATTCATAGGAGCTGCGATAGGGGGTGCACCGGTTTCGACTTGTGCGGTCCGTATCGTGCGTTGCAGGTGGAGACGCCGACCTCCTAACATTCGGCAAAACTTTTACTTGCCAACAACAACGGCAATCTCGCTCTCGCCGCGTAAGTAGCGTAGAACGACGGACCCCCCGATGCGCCGCCCTGAGCGTCGGGAAGGTCTGCAACTGACCGGGGCTCACCTTCCGCGAAGTCCGGGGCGCGGGAGGGAAAACAAACCGGAATACGAATTGGGGGAGCGTGCCGACCCGCGCCCCTGGTTTCGACAACCAAAAGGACGGACAAACCTGTAGATGCGTGCGGTGCGCGCTCGAGGACGGGGGTTCGACTCCCCCCACCTCCACTAGAATTGCCTCTGTTCCATGGCCTTTTCAAGCACTCGTGTTTTCCGGGCGATGCCAGGCACGGACAGAATTGAGATGTCCACATGAGGCAGATCCGAGCTTTTTGCAATGGTCTTGGAAGCCACCACCATCGAAGCACGCATATCTTTTGCCGAGCGCAGGCCATAGTCCAGAGGATCTAGCCCCTTGAACATCACGTAATATCTGCTGTTGTCGCCTACCTGGAAGTCGATGAGCGAATCATCGAAATCATGACTGAGGATTGTCTCAGGCTTCGTGGAATTGAGAAGCACCCACCTGTCATCGATCCATGCCTCGATAAAGACATGGACATAGAAAGGCAGAGATTCCTTGTCCGAAGCGTATTTTGAAGCCCAGGATACGGAGGCGGCATCGATATAGATGGCCGGGATACCGAAGGCACGCAGGGTGGCGGCCAGCACGATGCCCCAGTCATGGCAGCCTGTGAGTATTTTTTCGGCGAAGATACGATCGGCGGAACGTTTGGCGATCATGGCTCCGTCGGCATTGATGGGTTTAAAATTTTCCTCGTCGAGCACATAGCGATAGATTCCATCGATCAGGCTCCAGCTTTTGTCTTCGATCATCTCCCAGGAAAGGGTTGATTCGACGAGAGCGCGGTTTTCGGCCGACAGGCTGGTCAGTGGGCCTGCAGCACAATATTTGGATGGCACGCTGTAGTCGATAACAGAATTCCACGCAAAAAGCGTGTTCTCCCATGTTGCAGGCCTTTCTGATATATAGGTCTGGCTGCGTGGGGCTCTCGTTGTGGCACAGGATACAGACAGCATTAGCATGCTCGCAGCGGCTGTCCACTGTAGACTTTTCCATTTTTTCATCGACATTGCACGTTTCACTTGATTATTCCCTTCCGTGGGATACACTTTGCTCCAATTTTACTACATTATTGTGCCGTTGCGAAGGAGTATCCATGATTGGCTCGATATGTGTGTTTTGCGGCTCTTCGGACGGGGCCTCCCCTCTCTTTGGCGGGGCTGCGGCCGAGATGGGCAGGTTGATCGCGCAGCGCGGGATCACCCTCGTCTATGGCGGCGGCAATGTCGGCACGATGGGGACCTTGGCCGATGCAGCCATGCGTGAGGGCGGAAAGGTGATCGGCATCATACCCACACGCCTGAATGAGATGGTCGACCATCTGGACCTCACGGAACTATATGTGGTTAAGGATATGCATGAGCGAAAAGCTCTCATGCAGGATAAGGCCGATGCCTTCATAGCCCTTCCCGGGGGCATAGGCACAATGGAGGAACTCTTCGAAGTCTGGGCGTGGCGCTACATTGGCTATCACTCGAAACCGGTGGGTATTGTCAATATCGGCGGATTCTACGATGACCTTCTAGGAATGCTCGCCCGTATGGCTGAGGACGGTTTTCTGAAAAAAGAAATGCTGGATGATCTCTGCGTTGCCAAGGATCCTTCGGGAATTCTCGAGGCGCTGGAGCTAAAGGTTGCTTCCGGTAAGAGCCCGATGCTTAAGATTAATGAAAGGCAAGGGAAAAATATCAAGAATCCATGATATTGACGATATTTGCTTGATACGGCATCATAGTGTCACTATGAATATTGCTTTGATAAAATCGTTTACCGACAAACCCTGGCGAAGCCCGGCAACCTATGACCTCATAGAGAAGAGCCTGAGTGAAAAATGGCAGGTACAATCCCTTGCCACCGATGATCAGGGCAAACTTTACGACTGGCTCGATGAACTGAAAACCGAATTTCGGCAGAACCTCTTTGTTTTCAATATCGCGGAGTTCCTCGACGAGAAGAGCAAGAAGGGCTTTCTGCCCGCTCTCCTGGATGAGTGGGGACTTCCACACCTTGGTTCAAGCGCGGCTACTGTCGCTCTGGGATTGGATAAGCATGAGACGAAGAAACATCTTCTCGAGGCGGGTATCCCCACTCCTCGGTACTTTGTCGCGAGGAACCTTGACGCAGGATTGGCCGAGCAGGCAGAAAAAATCGGGTTCCCTTTGATCGTCAAACCAAGCCTCGAAGGTGGACATATCGGGATAAGCGACAATTCCATCATATGGAATCAGGACAGCCTGAAAGAGGCTGTAGGTCGCATCTCCGAGGAATACAGCCAGCCCTCCCTCGTGGAGGAATATATATCGGGGGATGCCATGCGGGAATTCAGTGTCGGCATTATCGATGGCAAGAAACGATTGTTCACGCCGATTGAGATCGATTATCCGGCCATGGACGTAAGGACACCGATTTTGAGCCACGAAACAGCCCTGAAAGACCTTGAAAAGATCAAGGCTGTGGGTTTGGAGCCAATTCGCGATGAGATAATAAGCCTGGCCGAGAAATCCTTTTTGGCGGTGGCGGCCAGAGATTACAGCAGAGTGGATATCCGCATGGATGATAAAGGCTGCTATGTCCTGGAGATAAATATAATGCCCGGTCTGGGTCCACACAGCTTCATCCCTGAATCGATTCACGAGCAGTACGGTATAAGCTACAGTCAGTTGATTCAGCAATTGACCGAGAATTCCATGACAAGACAGGGCTACCCTATTTCGTCTTCAGATACTTCTTTATGAGCCCAAGCTTCAGGTCCCGCAGTTTTGTCGACATGGAAACCTTGTAGACATGGGGATTGAGCTGTCGGAGATAGGTCGTGTCGAATGACTTCAGTCGCGCATCCATGTATTCCTGGCTGGCTTTCAGGGCCGGCTGGCCTGGAACTTTGACGCCCTTTTCCATCACCGGCAAGAGCAGGGGCTCGACCTTCGCCGGCATGGTTGTCAGGCGACGGTAATCGCCCAAGGGGTGGTGGGCGACAATCTCGGTGCCGGCCACAGGTTCTTCATCAGCGAGGGTTATCAGGTCGAGCCGGGCGGTTTCGTTTTCATCATAGAGACGGTAAAGGTTTTTCCGGCCAGGGTTTGTCGATTTTTCGGGATTCTCGGAAACCTTCATGACTGCCTTTTCGATCGTTCCGCTCTTCATGGCTGCAAGTTTATAAACGCCCGTAAAAGCTGCCTCATCACCGCCGGTGACGAGTTTTGTGCCGACGCCCCACATGTCGATGGGCGCGTGGGAGGCCACGAGATGCTCAATGATGGATTCGTCGAGTTCGTTGGATACGACGATCCTGGCATCCTGGAAACCGG
>PGXP01000061.1:0-5362 GCA_002839205.1 Spirochaetae bacterium HGW-Spirochaetae-9 | reverse complement strand
ACCTTGCGGGTGAGATAGTCGATATCGCCCGAGTCGAGGCGGACGCCGAAGGAGTAACCTCGAGCCTTGAGTTCCTTTCCCACGGCTATGGCGTTCAGTATCCCCGATTCCAGCGTGTTGTAGGTGTCGATGAGGAATACGGCGTTCGTCGGGTAAATTTCTGCGTACGCCTTGAAGGCTTCCAGTTCCGAAGGGAAGGACATCACCCAGGAATGGGCCATGGTGCCGAGCACGGGCATGCCGAAAAGTTTACCGGCAAGAGTATTTGAGCTGCCATAGGCTCCGCCTATGTATGCCGCTCGTGCGGCTGAGATGGCCCCATCGGCGCCTTGAGCCCTGCGCAGCCCGAACTCCATGATCTTGCCCCTGCCCGAGGCGAGCCAGACACGTGCCGATTTGGTGGCGATGAGACTCTGGAAGTTGAGAGTGTTGAGCACGAGACCTTCCACTATCTGTGCCTGTACGAGATCGCCTTCGATCCTGACAAGCGGCTCCTGTGGAAAGACTATCTCCCCTTCCTTTGCCGAGAGGATGTCGCCCCTGAACTTGAAGCTCAACAGGTAATCAAGGAATGCCGTATCGAAGATGCCGAGGGATTCGAGATAGGCGATGTCGTCCTGCGAATAGTGGAAATTCTCGAGTGCTTCAAGGAGAGAACCCATGCCGGCAAAAACCGAATATCCGCCCGAAAAAGGCTGTCGTCTGAAAAAGTAATCGAAGGCGACGTGATGGTCGTTGGTGCCCAGCTTCCAGTAACCCTGGGCCATGGTGAGCTCGTAGAAATCGGTAAACAGGGCGCTTTTCATTATTCCATTCATGTGGTGATCTCTTTTGGCGCGAGCAGGCGGCAGCCCGCGTATTTCATGGTTTCGATGGCTTTTTGAATGTCTCCATGTGTGGCTTCGACGCCCCTCATGCCCCCGTCAACCAGGTCGACGCCGAAGCCGAGGGATCGCGCGTCGAGGGCTGTAGCCTTGACGCAATAATCTGTGGCGAGCCCCATGATGACGAGCGAGCTAACCCCGAGGGCGGAAAGCCAGGCGGCCAAGCCCGTCGAGGTAACCCCATCGTTCTCAAAGAAGGCGGAGTAGCTGTCGAGTTCCCTGCGTGTGCCTTTGCGCAGGATCAAACGGGCGAATTCCGTGCGCAGGGCGGGATGAAAATCGGCACCTCTTGATCCCACAACGCAGTGGTCGGGCCAGAGCCCGCCTGAGGATGCGAAGGATACGTGACCGGCAGGATGCCAGTCCTGGGTGAGCACCGCAATCGGCATTCGCTCCAGCAGGGCATTGGCCACTGGCAGTATCTCATCCCCGCCGGGAACCGCGAGGGCTCCGCCCGGGCAAAAGTCGATTTGCAGGTCGACGATGAGAAGGGCTGCCTTTGCGGCAGTTTTATGCTCCGGTGTCCTGTGCTTCATGGTACTTTAACTATACTAGCAGAATCCGGTTTCGGAAAGCGCCGTCGCGCGGAGCTTAGCTCTATTGAAAACTCCAACTCCAAAAGCGGAAATCCCTGGGCTGCGGCATCGAGGCAGTAGCCCCCTTTCGGGCATTTGATGGCGAAAGAGACTTCGCCGGCTGCTCCAATTCGAAATTTCTGGGCTATCGATCCTGAGAGGGCGAGTTCCGGGGCGCCTTCACTCATGTTTTTTGAAGCGATCAGAATTTGGATCTTCCCTGTCCTGAAGATGCTGCCCTCAATTCCCTCCCATGCGATACTTAACTCGAAATCGATGGCTTCGAGCCGAAGCCCAGAAAAATTGAGGCCGTCGGAAATGCCCGGCATGGATTGGGTCTCACTTTCTATAATGGATTCTCCACCGATTTCTTCATCAGTCTCATCAGACGTTTCGATAGTGCTGCCACCATTGCGGGTAAACCGGCCATTGATCGCAGCGCCTATCGTCGGGCCGTTAGCCGCCCCGGTCTCTGCTTTGCCTGTTATATCGCTGCAACGAAGGCTGAGGAAGCCATTGCTTAATCCATACTCATCGGCTGTAAGGCGAGCGGCAAGACTAAAGGTATCGAATCCAAGGTTGAGGGAACTCTTCATGATGTCCAGTTTCCAGAGCCAAGGCAATAGATCGAATACAGGGACTGCAGAATTCAAGAGAGGTCTTTTCCCGGCACTGATCCCTGGATTCGTCAGGGATATGGCTACCCACCGCGTGGTGAGACTCCACGGCTTGATTCGAATCGAAGCCTGGGCATCGGCAAAAAAATCGTAGAAGGCGGATTCTCCTCCTGGTGCGATGTATGTAGCGCTTGAGCCAAAGAGAAATGTGTTCAAAGTAAAGGCCGGCTGAGTGTTCTTATGGCCAACTTTGGCCTCAAAACCGAGGGAGGCTGCCCAACCAGGGCTTTCCAAGTAGCCTCCGCATCCCGATGCCCATAGTCCGGCGAGAATTCCGCGCCTTCGCACACTGGTTGCGGAGGAAAGGACGAAGTGAGTTGCTCCGTGCTCAAAGGATTCGCCAGCACGCCAGCCATCACCAGAAGGCGACCGAGGTCTATCAGCCAGGCTGACTGCAACACCAGCCGTCAGTTCACCAATCTGTGTTGTGTATTCCAAACCTCCGAAGCGCAAGGATTCTTCGTAAAGTGCGGACAGGTCAGCTGTCGATATTGATTCCACCGCCCCCTTCGGCTCACTGAGCATAAAAAATACAAGCCCGCCTGAAGCCGTCCCGAAAACCCGTGAGCTTGCATTCTCCCCTCTTTTCGCAGTCCATAGTGTAGCGGGCGGGGCTGCGGGGTTAGCAAAGGGCTTTGTCCTCAACGCAAACCCACCATCGATCGCTCCCGATCCCATAAATATTTCACCGTTTGCTGTATCCATAGCAAAATGCCAGCAGCCGATTCCAAACTCTTCCAACGACAGGTATATCGAACTTTCTGCTTGAATCGTTCCTCCTGTGCCGAGGACTATCTCCGCACTTGGCGAGTGAGCATCGAAAGAGATTTTACCGAAGATACCCGGGTTTGGGCCGGTCCAAACCCGCAAGGAGGAGAGGAGACATATCAGGATGACGAAAACAAACCTCACAACTCTGGGACGCCCGCCACTATCATCATCGCTTCAGATACTACCGATAAGGCTGACGAATTGTCCGCTCTGTTGACGATATTGATGTTATATAGTATTATTTGAATATACACTTCTTCACTTTGGAGGCAAAAATGTCCGTTACCCTTTATTCCACCCCGAGTTGCGCATACTGCAGGATGGCCAAAGATTACTTCAAGTCGAGCGGTGTGCCTTTTACCGAGTACAACGTGGCATCGGACCAGCGCAAGGCAGATGAGATGGTGCGAAAATCCGGACAGATGGGGGTGCCTGTCATAGACGTCAACGGAAGCATCATCATAGGCTTCAACAAGGCCGAAATAGAGCGCGCCCTCCATCGCTGAACCATCCGAACATTGTCGTTTCTGCGATTTTACCGTATCATGCCCATGGCCGTATGAAAATCGTACGGTCGCAGGGAGCAGTCAATGAATCAGGATCAGGTAAAAACAATATTACTGGAAGTGGAGGATTGCTCCAGTCCATTCACCGTCGTTTTTTCCGGCAAGGAAAACAAGAAAGTTAACGGTCTGTATAAGCCCGACACTGCGGAGATACTTCTTCACAACAGGAACTTCGACTCCGACAATCAACTGCTCTACACGGCTCTCCACGAATATGCCCATCACCTCCACTATATCAGGCGCGGCGGGCTGCAGCAGGCCCGGCCCCACACGCAGGAATTCTGGGCCCTCTTTCACGGACTTGTCCAGAAAGCCCAATCCAAGGGACTGTATAAAAACATATTCGAAACCGAGCCGGAGTTCATCGACCTGACAAAGACTATCAAGGAAAACTGCCTTCTCGCCAACGGTGAAATCATGCTCGAATTCGGAAGGCTCCTGGCGAAGGCTTCCGACCTCTGCAAAGCCCACAAAGCCCGGTTTGAGGATTACATCGAGCGCGTGCTGGGCCTGCCAAGAGCTACGGCGACTGCTGCGGTCAATGCTGTCGCGATCGGTCTCGATCCGGGAATGGGCTGGGACAGCCTCCGTTACGTGGCCGGCATCCACGACCCGGAAGAACGCGGTAAGGCGATAGAAGCCCTTTCGTCGGGCGCGAGCCCTGCGGCAGTGAAAGGAATTCTCAGGAGCGCCGAGGCCGGGCAGGATCCCGCCGACCGTCTTTTCAAGGAAAAAGAGCGCATCGAAAAGACTATTCGCAACCTTTCGGAAAGGCTTGAGGAAATCGAGAGGAAGCTGGCGGAGATATAGAAATCACGACATGAGGCAGCCTGGATAATTGACAGTTCCCCTCTTCATCCGGACAATGCTGACCAGAGGCCGCAGGTGAGACAATTCTATACGACGATCACGCTTAACCGCGACGTGTCCCCTTCATGGAAAATACTCGGATTCGCCTGGCCTGGAGACCTTCCCGCGCCCGCGCCCGGCCAATTCTTCACTTTCCGACCCGAAGCCCTTGCGCCGGGCGATTCGGGATTGCTTCGCCGCCCCCTTGCCTTCGCGGCCTTTACGGAAGGCAGAGCCTACGCCCTCTACCAGGTCCGCGGGACTGCAACAAAGGCACTTGCGGCCAGCGAGGAAGGCTCAAGCCTCGATGTCATCGGAGCCTTGGGGAACGCTTTCCCCCTGCCCCTCCAGGATGAAAGGCCTATCCTTCTCGGCGGGGGCATAGGCATCGGCCCAATCCTCTTTCTTCATAGCATTCTTGCCTCCCTCGATTTCCCTGTCGCACGAAAGCCTGCGCTTTTCCTGGGCTTCCGCTCGGCGGCTTTCATACCTGATTTTTCAGCCCTGTCCTCGGATGGCCTCCGCCTCATATCCGAAAGCCTCGCGGAAGCCAGAATTGCCACCGACGATGGATCGAAGGGTTATGCAGGCACAGTGGTGGGAGCCCTGGCTGCCGAAGGGGCTGCCCTGGAATCGCAATCGAAAAACAGGCCGCACTTCTACGGCTGCGGCCCAGAGCCCATGCTGGCGGCTTTGGACACATTTGCAGGCGTTCAAGGCTTCCCCGCCCATGTCTCCGTCGAACAGTGGATGGCCTGCGGCGTAGGGGCCTGCTACGGCTGCGTCGTGCCGGCCACCAAGGGCGGGTACTTGCGCGCCTGTGCCGACGGCCCCGTATTCAAAAGCGGCGACATCGCCTGGGGGAAATGACCATGGATATCGATCTCGGCGTCACCATCGGCCCCCTTCATCTGCCGAATCCCGTAGGCGTCGCTTCGGGTACCTTCGGCTACGGCCAGGAATACGGCGAGCTTGTGGACATCGGCAGGCTGGGCGCGCTCTACACCAAGGCAGTCACCCTCGAGCCCCGCGAAGGCAAC
>PGXP01000060.1 GCA_002839205.1 Spirochaetae bacterium HGW-Spirochaetae-9 | reverse complement strand
AGTTTCAAAGGGAACACCCAGTCGTCGCGGTAGTAGAACCGCCATGTCACGGGGAGGTCGTACGACCAATAACGTCTAGGACCTAAACGACAGAGATAGCGTATAAGGTGTGTCGCGCCAATGCCGCGTAACGCGATAGCCGCTGCCTGTATCATCCATCGCCTCGTTTTCGCTATGACCGGTAGATCGCCTGGGACACCTGGGAGCGGGTAGGGAGGAATCAGCATCCAAGCCTTTCGAAGGAGTTTCCTTCCCAACGGGAAGCGTAGCACCGGGAAAATGTCGATAAAAATAAAATCGTTGCCTTCCTCGATTTCTTTTGTCCCGAATCGGTCCACGAGCCTAATCCATGGAGAATCGGTCTGCAGATAAACGTCATAGGGAAGCACTTCGGCAGCCCTGCGCCTTAACTCCTCGTAGTGGTCCCTTGGCATGAATACATCAACATCGTCGTCCCAAGGTATGAAGCCATCATGACGGATCGCTCCGATCAGCGTTCCCCCGCATAGCCAATAGGTGAGACCAAGATCCTGGCAAGCTTTATGCAGTATCTTCAAAAGGCGCAGCATTACCATCTGTCCTTGGCGTAAATTCGATAGATCCGCAGGTCTCGTATCGGGTATGATCTCATCCCAATCATGGAAATATGCTGTCATGCTCCGCGGTACTCCTTTGGAATGAGCTCAAATTTTTCGAATGCATCAGCGACGCGATGATGGAACTCCTCCGATGAATACTTCTTGCTCTTCTCGATGGCGGCTTTCGCGAGTCTGTCGCGGAGCGCACAATCCGCAATGAGCAAGCGCGTCGCATCGCCTAGTGTTTCGAGGGTTGTCCATCTGAATCCGTTGATGCCATCGTCGACGATTTCGCGCTGTCCGCCTTTATCGATGACGATCGGTACAGCCCCGGAAGCCATCGCTTCCACCGTAGTGATTCCAAAATGCTCAATATCGATGGGGTTAACGTTTTCGTCCACGCTTAAGCCCATTGCGTGCCAGAAAATACTTGCCGCATGATATAGCTTATCGAGTTCTCGCGAGGCAGGATTGCAGCGCAAATCAACGCGATGTCCTGCAGCTACCTGCTCGATCTTTTTATAAAATTCAGCGCTGCTTTCCCCGAGAGATCCGGCGATAACGAGCTTCCATCCGGGAAAATAATCTTCGTTTTGCGTAAAATATTCCACCGCCTCGAACAGATTCTTGCGGGGATCAAAGCGTGAAACCATGAGAATTATTTTTTGCTTTTCGTCGCCGTGCTTGCAGGCATCGACCAACGCGCGTCCTGTCGGTGGATAGATCACGACGCTTCTCTTCGGGTCGATACCCCAGTAATTTTCTAGCCATTTTCTCGTGAACGCTGAATTGCAGATGAAGAGAGCATAACAATGCTTGTAGCGGTAATCGAGAATCGCGCCAATTGGTTTTAGGAAAACGTTGCGCGAAAACAACGGCGAAGCCATTGTTCTGCGCTCCGCCGGAAAATGGACAAGATGTACATTCCTCACTGCGTGAAAGAAATGTACGTTATGAAAACAATTGATATACAGATCGATTTTATCCGATGTCGATCGCAGCCTTTGCTGCGAGAAATATTTTCCAAGTAAGCCAGGACGGCCTTCTTTCAGAAAAATCGTCTTGACGTCTTCCGGAAGCGAAAGATCGTAGCGCTCATTGAGAAGCCTGATCGGGTGGGTTCCGTTCTCGACGTTGCCATAAGCTACGAAGCCGATATCGAGACACTTATAATTGTCAACGAGGAATTGGGCAAGCGTCGCGGTGTATTTTTCCGCTCCGCCGTATCCGGAAAATAGGCTGGGGCAGTATAATCGTACCGAAAATTTATTCATACTCAGCTATTTTCCCAATATTCTTTTGGCCATTCTTTTCAAACGGAAAGACGGATTCGCGAGTTTTAGGGAGTTATACAAGAAACCTCTCGGAACGGCCACAGATGTCTTGCCTTTTGGTGGCTCGTCGATGAAATTCAGAAGATCCCATTTTTCTCGCTCCCATCGCTCAAAACCGGCTGCACATGATTCGAGACTCCTTTTTCTCACTTCGCAAAGTTTTTTTATATTAAGTGGTCGTGGAGCAAGCAGGTTATATAAATATCCATTCGCTCCATCGGTAATATATTCATTTATTGTAGGATTATCCGCCCCGACAACCGCCAGGCCATTCGCCATCGCTTCCAGGAAAGACAATCCAATCCCTTCACTCTCTCGCGGTGCTAGATACATCGAACAACTGCGGAGCATTTTCATCATATCTTCTTTTTTATCAAACCAGGTCGATCGCGATTCAATAATTTCTATTATGTCTTGCTCGTCATCATGAAAAGTCTCTGAATGGACATGCAGTTTCATTGGGTTATTTCCAACAATCTTCTTGACCAACCGCGGAGGGATCGCCTCATTGATGTAGCAGCTTTCTCTTCTCCAATAAAAGGCCGTATTCTTCTCGCAAAGATCTATTTCCGTTCTTTCCGGTTTTGGATAAAACTGTGTGTAGAAGCAATTGAAGCCCCAATTTTTCATATCCTCATTCATCACCCTGCAGAAATTTACAATCTTAAGGCTTGCCCATGAACGGATTGTGTTTCTGCTGTAGTTTCGCGCCTCATCATACATGGGAATATAGATTAGATTTGCGCCAGCAAGCCGAGAAATAAGATTTTCCGAAGGTGGCCGCTGAAAAAAAAGAAATAGGTCTCCTTTTTTTACGGCAATGTCAAACATTTGATGATCAAAGCATTCTATTACATCATAATTGCTTTTCAAGAACATTTTTATGACAGATGTAGATTCCGTCTTTTCGCGTTGAGGGATGTCATAATAATAGAGAGTATTCAAGCGTTCTGCCTTTCTGAAACCGACCGCCAGTACTCGATCGTATCGCTGAGCGTCTTCTCGATAGGTATGGAGGGAGCCCAGCCGCAGAGGCTCGAAATCTTCGTCCTGTCGCCCACGATGATCCGATTCTCGGAGGGTCTGCCCAAGGCGCTATCCCGCAGAACTTCGGCCTTCATTCCCATGAGCCGCCCGATAGAGCCTATCAAGTCATTCAGATTTTGGCCTTTGCCAGAACAGACATTGTAGACCTCACCGGCCAAGCCTTCCTCCATCAGCATCGCATATGCCCTCACAACATCCCGGACATCGGAGAAATCGCGGACAACGTCGATATCTCCAGTCCTGAGTATGAATTCCCTCTTCCCTTCTTTTTCAGCTGCCGTGAACTGTTTGATGAAGCCAGGAATCACGAAAACTTCACGCTGGTAGGGGCCAATGTGATTGAATGACCTCGTCATGACGATGTCCAGGCCGAAACCTTCGACGTAGACCCTAGACAGGAGTTCCTGTGAGACTCGGGCCACACCATAAGGGCTCGTGGGCTTGAGTGGAGCTGTCTCTTTCAGTGGAACTTCATGTTCCGATACGTTGCCGTATTCCTCCGAAGAACCTATGGAAAGAACCCTAGCTTTTATATCCTCACGTCGGACCGCCTCCAGGATGTTCAGGAAGATGTTCGTATTGTTATTGAAACTCTCCACGGGATATTCCCAGCTATAGGACACGCTACTGAAGGATGCCAGGTGACAGATCCGTGAAGGCTGAAGCTCCGCGATAAGCCTCCTCGTGGCTTCCGCGTCGATCAGGTCGACCTTCCTGTTTTCGAACCTGCCATCCCAGCTGGCTTCCCTATTGATCCAATCGATGATATCGACGCCAACGATGTAGGCCTCTTCATCCCGCCTAAGCAGTTCCGATATCAAATACCGAGCCACAAATCCGGAAGCCCCTGTCACGAGCGACACTTTAGTTGCTTTACTTACAGTCATTTTATAACCTTTTATCGATCCCTGTCTGGAACCTGATTGCGTACAGGAATTGCTCCGCGCTCTGCCTCCACGTCAACCACGGCATTTTATCCGATTTTGGATACTTATTCTCCCGATACTTACCGATCCAGTCCTTAACCGCCTCCGCGAGTACTTCGGGAGACTTGTCGTCGGGGAAATAATAGGCATGATCGCCCGCCACCTCGCGGAATACGGGGAGGTCCCGGGCGATTATTGGCAGTTTATGCTGCGCTGCCTCAATAAGGGGGAGACCGAAGCCCTCTCCCTCGGACGCTGCGATCAAGCAGGTAGAGGCGGCGTAGATGCACTCCAGATACTCGTCGCTCGCATTCTCTAACCAGAACAGGCGTTTGCCATTCTCCTCGTGCCTCCTGAGGCGCTCCACCGTGGCTTGATTTCGCCATCCGGGATGGCCGACAATGACAAGCAGTGCGTCTATGCCCTGTCTCCACATGCTCTCAAAAGCGTCGAGCGCGTAGCCGTGCGCTTTTCTCGGTTCAACGGTCCCGACCATGAGAAAGCTCAGATTTCTCTTATAGTAGTCCAGCACGACCTTCGCGTTCTTAGGCATGCCCTTGCTTGGCATGGATTGCTGCACGTCGGCGCCAAGATGGAAGTGACTGATTTTGAATAGTTCCGCGGTTTTTAGTCTGTGCTCTTTCACCCAGGTCGCCAGTTTGTCAGCCACGTCCCTGGAGATACACAACGCCCCATCCGAGGCCAGGACTACAGGTATCCATCGCGTAAACTCCTCGGACAACTCCGGTACGAAGTAGTGAGGGAAGGAGAGCGGCAGGAGGTCGTAGACCACATAATAGACCTTCACCCCCATATTCCTCAGCCGGGCGATCTCGTCTTTTTTCGAGATGGCGCTCGCCATGTTCAGGTCCAGGAGAACCAAGATGTCGCCTTCACGGAAATCTACCTCGCTCTCGGGCAGCCTATCCTTGTCGGGAATGACATATTTATCGTCCAGCCTTTCGGTCCTGTAGTATTGTCTGTGCCCGGGATAAGAAAACACGGTCGCGATATCCAGGTCTGGCAAGTCCATCTTCTGCAGTTCGTTGGTGATCGCGCGGACTACCCGTTGTATGCCAGTCGCGCAGTCGAAGTGAACCAGGGTGCTCAAATCCAGGAATAGACCGCGTTTCCCTTCTGATGGTATCGTGTTGTCCCGCAGGGCCTGGATCATCTTGAAGAGCCCTCGTTCGGAGGGTTCACTGATCTCGGCGAGTTTCCCGATTATTTCTCCATAGTCTGTGGGATCTTTGTTATACTCGATCCGTTTTATTGCTATCGACTCTGGGCTTCGCCTCAGGCGAGCTTCGAAGGAATTAAGGAGGGCTTGCGCCTTGCTCTGCCGGGACAAACCTTCCACGCTTGAGGTTGCCAGGTCGAGCAGGATCGGTGAAGGGTTTTGTTTAGTCACGGAACCCTCCGAAACGTTCACGGCCGCGAAGACTTCGGCAGAAATGTTTTTTGTCAGTATAACGACGAGGTCGGATCTCTTCATGCAGTCGATTCTTGCGGATCGCCAGGCCTGGTACCGGTCGGCCATTCTGGGCTCAGATATCTCGGGGTTTGGGAAATTTTGCATGGTAATACACTGCAAGGCCCCGTCCGCGAGTCTTCTGGCGCTAATTACAGAATCGTCGAGCCAACCGCAGAAGATGTCGGTTATCCAGACCAAGTCGGGGTTCAACTGCCCGATATACCACTCGCGTACGAGCTCCGAAGCATGCCGCGCCCAGTCATCCCCCGAGTAGCCAGAGACCGGACTCAGATACTGCTGCCAGCACTTGACATGCTCCCTGGGCAGGAGCCGAGAATATTCTGCCCTGATGGGTTCGACGCTGTCTTTGAAAGTACCGTTGAGGGCGAGGAAAATCTCATGCCCGCCGCGCGCGGCCAGCTCGACGAAGTCCCGTACGAGGAAGTGCAGATCCTGGCCCGAACCTTCATCCGCCACGAGGTCTCTGTGCTGGAGCCCTTGCATGTCGATGACGATACGCATCAGCTTCTTCCTTTTCGATATTGTTCTATTGCCGTTTTGAGGTTGAGATAGATTTTTCGCGCTTCGGGCGAAAGATCTTCGAAAGACTCTACTGAAATAGAACGCTGTTCTGGCCGCGAAGCCGCAACTCCCTTGCGGAGTCTATCATAGAGCTTAGGGAATCGCTCTAGGAGCCATATCACGGCTCGTTTCAATGTGGGATGTCGGGATATCGATGTTTTCAGGCCCTTGAAAACTTTTCGCATGGCACGGCGCGGAAGGCTCGCCGGCGCGAAGGTTATCCAGCCCAAAGCGAAGCCGCCTGCTCTTATGAAGATCCTGTGTATCCACCGCAGTGGTGCCGTGATGCGCCACGATCGACTGTCATATAGATCTTCCAGCACCGTTTTCGTCCGCTCAGCTTTCTCCGCGGCTTCGCGGGCGTTCCTCGCTGCTTCCTGCGCCTTGGTTAAGGCTCCCCGGGCAACTTGTTCGGTCTTTAGCAGCCGGTCCTCGAAACGTCGGGCGATCTCCTCCAGCTGGAGGCCATACTCGCGGCCGAAGAGCTCATCGAATTCACTCAAGATTCCGGCAGAGGCGGCTTTCTGAGCTACAATGGCATAATCCGGGCTTGCGCCCCACAGCACCTCCAACATGGACGGAGAGAGGTTTGCCGCTGTCCAGACAGACTCCTGGAGCCGCAGCACCTTATTCCTGGTGAAACCGTAAAACTCAGGAAGGAAGGACAGGAGTTGGGGCGGCAGTGGCTTACGATGCGTGGGATCGAGGTTGAAGCCGCAGGTTGCAACGTAAAAGTTTTCAGGATTAGGAGTCTCCAGAATTAGGAGTCCGCCCGGTCTCAACGCGCGGTGCGCCTCGGAGACTAAGAGCTTGAGCTGGTCGAACTGGAGGTGCTCCGCGACATGAAAAGCAGATACAAGGGCCTGGCTATTATCGGGAAGTGAAGACAAGTAGGCAACACCATCTCCCTGACTAACGGGCAGGCTTCGTTCCGCGCAAGTCTGGATCATCGCAGGATCTTGGTCGATACCCAGGGGCGAAAAACCTTCGGAAAGGAGAATTTCAAGCCATTCGCCCCTTCCGCATCCTACATCAATCGCGGAAGGGGAAGGGTATATCCGCTTCAGGGCAGCGATGAACGGCAGGTATACGGCCAATCGGGAGGCTATTTGTTCCTTCGCCCCCCTGAACCGATCCTGAAAGGCCTTATAAAAGGTATCCATCAATATTTTCTCCTCATTTTTTTTATATTTTTCGGTTCCTAGTTTCTCGTGACGGAAATGAAGCCAAGGGCTAGCTGGCGTGAGTCAGAGCTCATGCCAAGTCCCACCGGGCTGTTCGTCACGCTGTACTCAAAGCGCAGAGCAAGCCTTCCATCCGCAGGCAGCATTGCCTTCTGGATTGTCAGGGTCTTATTCACCGGAACAGCCTCGCCGCTCTTGAATTCCCAGACATCGAGCTTCGTCCCGTTCATCTTCACCGTCACCGAAAGAGACAATCCGGCCTTGGGAAGGAAAGGCTGAACTTGGAAACTAAAGGAGACGAGATCCTTGGAATCCACCGAGAAGGACATCGTAGAACTCCGCCCCTCAGACCAGACGCCCCAAGGCTCAATGCCTGAAAAACCTTCTGTCAGATAGTTCTGCCCTTCGTCGGATTGACCATCGCCCTTTTTGAACGAGATCATCTGCCCGATCTGGATTTTACGAAGGGAGTCCTCGAACTTCGCTATATTCTCTTTCCGCTCTTCATCGCTTAGCGCCTTTTTATCCCCAAAGTACTTGAGCGGAAAGAAAGCGAAATTGTTCCCCGCCACTGCTTTCGTCTTGAGGATGCTCTGGAAGGATTCGATCTGTCTCTTTCCCGAATCCTCGTACCCAAGCGCGTTGATGAGTATACCCGTATACCCCATTGAAATAGCCGCTTCTATCAACTGATCCGCTGGAAGAGATGAGATTTTCTTTATCGTCGAATCGCCCTCGCTTCCCTTCATGACACCGTAGCTCCAACGGATGCCCTTCATGTGGAGGTAGGGGCGGAAGTTGTCGTAGTCGAACATCATATGGACGGGCGGATTCTCCGGGAAGGGGACGTAGGGAAGTTGCAGGATCATCGCCTGCTCAGGCATGAGTTCCATAAGCGATGAGAAATATGCCCTATCCGCATCCTGCCCCTTCTTCAAAGCATCTGAGCCGATTTCGGGGAATTTTACCTGGTCCTTTAATCCTATGGCCAGGATCAAGCCGAGAGCAACCGTTGTCAGAGTGGTCGTTTTCCATCCTTTCCTGAGACGGCTTAGGCCGATCGATATCATCGTCGCAGATATGAATATCGAGATAAAGGCTATGAAGATGCTAATCCTGTTGTAAGCGCGGATCCAGGCGAATCCCATGAGGGCTAATACCGATCCGAAGCCGCCTATGGTGGCGCCGAACACTATAAAGACATTCAGACTGGATAGGTTTTTAATCGCCTTGTTCCAGGAGTGTTTTTTGGCGAAAGCCAGGATCGCCAGACCAGAAAGGAAACCGAAAGTACCGAAGAGCCCCAAGCTAGCCATGACGCTTTCATTGACAAGCGGGGACAAGTCAGGATTGTTGTACCTGTTAGAGACCTTGGTC
>PGXP01000059.1 GCA_002839205.1 Spirochaetae bacterium HGW-Spirochaetae-9 | reverse complement strand
CTTGCCGAATTCGGCTGGCTTTTGGCTCGATTCCCAAACTTTTTATGAATATATTATATGATTGTTATATTCGCAGAAAGGAATGAAATAGGGAGGAGATTATGAACGGATCGAAAAGCATCGCCATTGAGCAGCAGGAAATATTAATAAAGTCACTGAAATCCCGATTCGACAAATACATGAATCGTCATAAGGATATACATTGGATCGAAGTCCAGGCGAAAATTGCCGCGAACCCTGACAAGCTTTGGTCGCTGAACGAAATGGAAAAGTCAGGCGGCGAGCCTGATGTCATAGGATTTGACAAAGCAACAAACGAATATATTTTTTGCGACTGCTCGGAGGAAAGCCCTAAAGGGCGAAGAAGCATCTGCTATGACCGCGAGGGTCTCGAGTCAAGAAAAGAGCATAAACCGGAAAATACCGCTGTCGATATGGCGACTGCCTTGGGAATTGAACTTTTGACGGAAGACCAGTATCGGAAGCTTCAGGAATTGGGAGAATTCGACACGAAAACCTCTAGCTGGATAAAGACTCCTTCCGAAATTAGAAAACTCGGGGGAGCAATTTTTGGCGATCGTCGATACGACAGGGTCTTCGTCTATCACAACGGCGCCGAATCCTATTATGGCGTTCGGGGTTTTCGCGGTTTGTTGAGAGTGTAGGCTGTCAAGAAAGCAATAATGAATACAACGATCATCATAGGGGCTTCGGAGCTGCGATTCATAAGCCCCTAGTTTTTTCTCGATTCAACAAATTCTGTTCATTCCATTCCACTCATTCCTCGCCAATCGCTTCGCGATTTTCCGGAGCGGCATGGAGTATGCAAATATAAAAAAAGGGACGTCCTGTCGGACGCCCCTTGGCTATTGATAGAGAATTGGGCTTAGTAGTCCATGCCACCCATGCCGCCCATGCCGCCGCCGCCCATTCCGCCGCCGGCGGGGGGAGACTTGGGTTCGGGCAGATCGGTGATGGCGCATTCGGTGGTAAGAAGGAGGGCAGCAACGGAAGCCGCGTTCTGCAGGGCGCTCCGCGTGACCTTGGCGGGGTCGATGATTCCGGCCTTCATCATGTCCACCCACTCGTTCTTGGCAGCGTCGTAGCCAATTCCTTTCTTGGAGGCCTTCGCCTTGTCGGCGATGATCGCACCGTCGATGCCGCCGTTTTCGGCGATCTGGCGGATCGGTTCCTCGAGGGCGCGGCGAACGATCTTGAAGCCAATCTTCTCGTCGTCGGAAAACTTGGAAATATTGGCCTTATCGAGGGCGAGGGAAGCCTGGATGAGGGCGATGCCGCCGCCTGAGACGATGCCTTCGTCAATGGCAGCGCGGGTCGCGGAGAGGGCGTCTTCGACTCTGTGCTTCTTCTCTTTCATCTCGACTTCGGTGGCCGCGCCGACATTGATGACGGCGACGCCGCCGGCGAGCTTGGCCAGGCGTTCCTGGAGCTTCTCGCGGTCGTAGTCGGAAGTGGTCTCCTCGATCTGGTTCTTGATCTGGGCGATCCTGTCCTGGATGTCCTTCTGCTTGCCGGCGCCATTGATGATGGTGGTGTTGTCCTTGTCCACTTTCACGGTCTTGGCGGTGCCGAGCTGGTTCATCGCGGTGTTCTCGAGCTTGAGGCCAAGTTCCTCGGAAACCACTTCGCCGCCGGTCAGCACGGCGATGTCTTCGAGCATGGCCTTGCGTCGGTCGCCGAATCCTGGTGCCTTGACGGCGCAGACGCTCAAAGTGCCACGGAGGTGGTTGACGATGAGGGTGGCGAGGGCTTCGCCTTCGATATCTTCGGCGATGATGAGAAGGGGCTTGCCAGTCTGGGCGATCTTCTCGAGGAGAGGAAGAAGGTCCTTCATGTTGGAGATTTTCTTGTCGTGGATGAGGATGAGGGGGTTCTCGAAGACCGTGGTCATGGAGTCGCGGTTGGTGACGAAGTAGGGGGAGGTGTAGCCTCGGTCGAACTGCATGCCTTCGACGAAATCGATCGTGGTGTCCATGGTCTTGGATTCTTCAACCGTGATGACGCCGTCCTTGCCGACTTTTTCCATGGCATCCGCGATCTGGTTGCCGATGTTGATGTCGTTGTTGGCGGAAACGGAGGCGACGTTTGCGATCTCTTCCTTTTCCTTGATTTCCTTGGAGTTCTTCTTGATCTCCTCGACGGCGAGGAGCACAGCCTGGTCGATGCCCTTCTTGAGCGCCATCGGATCCATGCCGGCGGCGACGGCCTTGAGGCCTTCCTTGACGATGGAGTAGGCGAGGACGGTGGCGGTGGTGGTTCCGTCGCCCGCGATATCATTGGTCTTGGTAGCCACTTCCTTGAGAAGCTGGGCGCCCATGTTTTCGTACGGATCTTCGAGTTCGATCTCCTTGGCGACGGACACGCCGTCCTTGGTGACAGTCGGGGCGCCGAATTTCTTGTCGAGGAGGACATTGCGGCCCTTGGGTCCCAAAGTCACCTTGACCGCCTTGGAAATCGTCTCTACGCCGACGAGAAGCCTGCGCCTCGCGTCTTCGCTGAACAGCAGCTGTTTAGCCATAGTATTACTCTCCCTTGGATAATTAGATTGATGACCGATGAGGTCATGGAGAATATATAGAAAAATGGAAAAAATGACAAGGGTTTTGGACAAAATACTATGAAAACCTTCAATTGCTTCGTATACTAACTATATGGAAGAATATATTCACATGGGTTTTATCTATGGCGCCTGGCGGCGCAAGGCCTCCGAGGCTCTGCTCCCGTTTGGAATCACTTTCCAGCAATACCAGCTTGTCGCCTTCGCCAGACGAAAAGGAGCCGCAAACCTCTCCGCGGCCGCAAAGGAACTCGGGATGGACAGGCCGACTCTCACGCTGATCGTTCGCAAGTGCGTGGAAGCAGGCTGGCTCAATCGTTCCGTGCATATTTCGGACAGGCGTTCCTCCCGCATCGCCCTGACCGGCGAAGGCGAGGAGCTTCTCGACAGGATAGAAGCTGCGCGACTCTTCGCTCCGGAAACGACAGGCGACGCCTTCGATATTCTCGGTTCCGATGAGAGGTCAGAACTGCGCAGGATGCTCGACAGGGCTTCGCGGCGTGCCAGGGATATTTACGCCGGTTGGCTCGATTAACAAGAAAGTTCCTCCATGCTATACTTTTTGGGTGAATAAAACCCTGGAAACACTCTTTTCGGACGAATCCATAGTCATCGTCAACAAGCCGGCCGGCATTCTCTCGATACCCGACCGCTACGATCCCGATGCCCCTGTCGCACTCTCCTTTTTTGAGGCCGAATTCGGCGAGCTCTTCGTCGTGCACAGGATCGACAAGGATACATCAGGTCTCCTCCTCTATGCCCGGAACGCTGAAGCCCACAGGGTGCTGAATGCCCAGTTCCTTTCGCGTCAGGTGGAGAAATCCTATCTGGCCATCGTGCGGGGGAGAACTGAAAAAGACGAGTGGGATTGCGACGAACCCCTCCTCGCAGATGCCGACAGGATGCACAGAACCCTTGTCGACAGGAAGCACGGGAAAGCCGCCGTCAGCAATTTCGAGACGGTTGAGCGGTTCAGGGATTTTTCACTTGTTAGAATCCGACCCGAGACGGGCCGAACCCATCAGGTACGCGTGCATTGCGCCGAAACGGGCTACCCCATCGCCGCCGATCCGCTCTATGGCGACGGGAAACCCATTCTTCTCTCGCAGATCAAGCGGAAATGGAGGGGAGACGAGTTCGATGAGCGTCCCCTTCTGGCGCGCACAGGCCTGCACGCCGAGAGGCTCGCCTTCACCCATCCCGCAGGCGGGCGGAAAATGGACCTTACTGCGCCACTTCCCAAGGACATGAGCGCGCTTCTCGCCCAGCTGCGAAAGATCTGATCAGCGCCGCCCCGTCAGCTTGATGAGGTGATAGCCGAATTGGGTCTGGACGACATCGGATACGGAGCCGATGCCGATGCCCTTGCAGGCCGATTCGAAGGCGGGAACCATCTTTCCGGGACCGAACCAGCCAAGATCACCCCCCGAGGATTTCGACGGGCAGGTGGAATGCTCCCGCGCCATACTTTCGAAATTGGCGCCTTGCTTTATCCGCTTGAGAAGATCCTGGGCCAGGGCCCTGTCCTTGACCAGTATATGACTTGCTTTCCATTCCATGCTGCATCTCCTATCTCCACGAAAGGTGGAATTCCTTGATTTTATCGACGACTTCCTCGATCTGTTCGATCGGGGGAAGAATCGTCGACCTGAAGTGGGCTGTACCAGGCACCTGGCCGAAACCGCTTCCGGAGACGACACAGATGCCGGTGCGTTCGAGCAGGGCGAGACAGTACTCCTCATCCGTTCTTCCTTCGGGCAGGGTGATCGTCGGGAAGGCGTACATCGCCCCCGTGATCGGCTGACAGGAATAGCCGGGAATGCCGTTCAAACCTTTGGCGAGGAGAGAGGCGCGTGCCTTGAGCGCCTCGATAACGCCGTCGCGTTCGCTGCGGAACAGTTCGTATGAAGGCTGTCCTGGGCGAGGCGGGTTAACGAGAAGGTAGACGAGGATCTGCCCCGGCAGGTTCGAACAGAGCGAAATGGACTGCAGCTTGGTGATCTGGCCCAGAACGTCATTGGGCAGATTCCGCACTTCCATGTAGCCGCCCCGCTGTCCGCATTCGCCTAAGTAACCCTTCGAGCAGGAATGGAAGCTGAAAAGGCTCACTTCCTTCTCTGCCTTTTCCGTGAGCACGCGGGCGAATGAGATAAAGATCTTCTCTGGATCGTAGGTGTTCTTCTGGTAGACCTCGTCGGCAAGGATGGAGAGCTTATGCTTCTTCGCGAAATCGATCACCATGGCAATGTTGTCGCGCGAAAGAACGGATCCGGATGGGTTGCCCGGATTGATCACGCAGATAGCCTTGACATTGATGCCTTTGCCGCGAGCCTCGAGCCATGCCTTTTCGAGCATGTCGGACGAGAGGCTCCAGCCCGAGGCTTCTTCCAGATAGTAGCCAACCTGGGTGCCGCCGTAGAGAGCGATCGAGGCTGAATAGAGAGGATACTGAGGTATGGGAACCATGATGCCGTCGTGGTCGGTGGCGATGATGAGGCGAAGAGCGGTCTGGACTGCCTTGGAGGCGCCATCGGTGAGATAGATATGTTCAGGATCGCTCTCGACGCGGAGCGCCGGATCGGAATCCCTTTCTTCGATAAAATTGGCGATCGCCTGGCGGACAAACCTCAGTCCCTTGGATTCGGAGTAGGCGCCGAGTCCGTATCGGGACTCGGTCTGAATGGCTCTGGCCGTGGCAAGAACATCCTCCGGGAAGGCTTGCCGAGCCTTCCCGGCCAACTCCGGCCATTCGGACAATGCCAGAACCTGCCGCACATAGGTGAGGGGCTTCTGTCCCAAGGCCTGGGGGTTGCCAATATTGCAGTAGATAATCTTCCGGCCGGCTCGTTCGAGTTCCTGGGCGCGAGCGACGATGGGGCCGCGCACGGCATAGTGGGAATTCAGGACGACATTCGCGACATCGGAGAGGGTGAGGGGCATGATGGCTCCTTTTGTGGCGCCTTCTCGGCATTGAGAAAGCCCGCATAAGTATAGCCATGCCGCAGGCTCTAGTCAAAGGCAGGAGAGGGGCTGAAAGCCCGTGACCTTGACCCTGGCGATTCTATGGTATATACAGGTTTTGTGCCGCGGCGAATTGCCACGGCGATATCACAGCATTCCGGAGGGTCATATGCCCGTCAATCTCAAGGGACGCAGCTTTCTCACGCTCAAAGATTTCAGCCCCGAAGAAATCCGCTACCTTCTTGACCTGTCGCGCGATCTCAAGGCCAAGAAGCGCTCAGGTTTAAAGGGTATTTCATTATACCGAAAGAATATTGTTCTGATCTTCGACAAAGCCTCAACCAGAACCCGCTGCGCTTTCGAGACAGCCTGCTGGGACGAAGGCGGCAATGCCACCTTCCTTACGAATTCCCAGATGGGTAAGAAGGAATCGGTCGAGGATACAGCCAAGGTGCTGGGTCGCATGTATGACGGCATCCAGTACAGGGGCTTCTCCCAGAAGCTCGTTGAGGATCTGGCGAAATTCTCGGGCGTTCCCGTCTGGAATGGCCTCACCGACGATGATCATCCCACACAGATTCTCGCCGACCTCCTCACCATCGAGGAACATGTCCACAAGCCCTTGAACAAGGTGAAGATGGTCTACTGTGGCGATGCCAGGAACAACATGGGCAACGCCCTCATGATCGGCAGCGCCAAGATGGGTCTGCATTTCGTCGCCCTCGCGCCGAAGGATCTCTGGCCCAACGAAGCCCTCACCGCCGAGATGAAGGCAGCAGCGGCCGCGACGGGCGGGACGATCGAATTCTTCAGCATCGAGAATGCCGACAAGGCGCTTGCGGGTGCCGATGTCCTCTATACCGACGTCTGGGTTTCGATGGGCGAGGAGGCGAAATTCGCCGAACGCATCGCCCAGCTGGAAAAATACAGGGTGACGATGGATTTCGCCCGGAAGACCGGCAATTCAGATGTCGTCTTCCTCCATTGCCTCCCAGCCTTCCACGATACGGAGACCGCCGTCGGCCAGGAGATCGAAAAGAAACATGGAATCCGCTCGATGGAAGTGTCGGACGAGCTCTTCCGCTCCCGCCACTCCGTCGTCTTCGACCAGGCCGAGAACAGGCTCCATACCATCAAGGCCGTGATGGTGGCCACCATAGGCGACGTGTGAACGAATATTTTGATCCCCGCCCCAAGGCTGAGAGAGCCCTCCTCATCGGCATCGAACTCGATTCTGTCAAGAAAGATGAGGCATTGAGCCTTTTGCGCGAGCTCGGCGGCCTGGCCAAGAGTCTCGGCCTGGAAGTGGCCGAGTCCGTGTCGGTAAAGCTCAGGGAAAAGACTGCCAGCCTTCTCGTGGGTACAGGGAAGGCTGATGAGATCGTGGCGATCGCGAAGGCGGAGAATGTCGATTCCATCGTCTTCGATCATGCCCTCTCGCCCAGCCAGCAGCGAAACTGGGAAACCCTTTCGGGCAAAAAAGTGTACGATAGGTCCGAGCTCATCATAAAGATTTTCTCCTCGAGAGCCCTCACGAAGGAGGCAAGCCTCCAGGTAGAGCTGGCGCGGCTGGAGTTTTCCCTTCCGCGTCTTGCCCATTCCTATGAAGATCTCTCGCGGCAGCGCGGAGGCCGTTACGGCACGAAGGGCTCGGGCGAGCAGAAAATCGAACTCGACAGGCGCTCCATCGAGCACCGGATCCACGAAATAAAGGAAGAGATGAAGGACGTGCGGAAGTCGCGCGATGTCCAGCGCAGGCGCAGGGAACGCGTCGAGCTTCCGAGGGCCGCCATCGTCGGTTACACGAACGCGGGCAAATCGAGTCTTCTCAACGCCCTCACGGCAGCTAATGTTCTTGCAGAGGATAAGCTTTTCGCGACGCTGGATCCTACTACGCGAAAACTCAACCTCAGGTCGGGAGGAAACCTCCTCATGACCGACACAGTCGGTTTTGTGCGCAACCTGCCACACAATCTGATCGATGCCTTCAAGGCTACCCTCGAGGAAGCTTCGGCCTCGGATCTTCTTATTCACGTGGCCGATGCCTCCGATCCCGAGGTGGAAATCCACATGGCCACGACGGAGAAGGTGCTTTCCGAGATCGGTGCAGGCGAGCTTCCCAGAATTCTCGTTCTCAACAAGATCGATATCGCCGACGAGGCTGTTCTCGACCAGTGGTTCAGGATTCATCCCGACAGCCTGGCCGTGTCGGCGAAAACGGGCAAGGGGCTGGACAGCCTGGCCCTACTCATAGAAAAAACCCTCACCTCCGATATGGAAGAAGTGGTTCTTGCGATTCCTCATTCCGAATATTCCCTCATCCCTCTCATTCACCGCGAGGGGGTGGTGATCGAGGAAAGGTCGGAAGATGAGCGCAGCATTGTGCGATGCAGGATCCCGCGCCGGCTTGAAGGCAAGGTGGGGAAATACCGTCAATAGCAACAGGAGAAGCAATGAGGCAGATACGTTCGGCGCTCATCGTGGGGGCCGGCGCCATCGGCGCAGCCGTCGCATCGAGAATTTTTGATGTCGACCGGAATGCCGTCGCCCTCTGCGCGACAGGCGAGCGCCGCGATCGCTACATCAGGGAAGGATTCATCGTCAACGGCCGGCAGTATTTCTTTCCTCTGGCTGATCCGGCTCCGTGCAAGCCCTGCGACCTCATTATCGTCGCGGTGAAGAGCTACCACCTCGCGCAGGCTGTCGACGAGATGCGCCCCTACGTGGGCTCCGACACTATCATCATCTCGCTTCTCAACGGCATAGAGAGTGAGGATGTACTGAGGGCGGCCTTCAGTGCCGCCATCATCCCTCTCGCCATAATCATCAGCATCGATGCCCTCAGGGTGGGCAACAGGATCGACTTCGAGAGCGCGGGCGAGATTCGATTCGGCTTCGAGAAGAACGATCCTGCGGCGCTCGACGAAGGGGTAGCCGCTGTCGGTCGCTTTTTCGACAGGCATGGTGTCCGCTATTCGGTGCCGGAAAACATGGTGAAGACCCTCTGGTTCAAGTTCATGATCAATGTCGCCATGAATCAGTGGTCGGCGGTCTTACGCGGCTCGTACCGCTTCTTCC
>PGXP01000058.1:8643-11824 GCA_002839205.1 Spirochaetae bacterium HGW-Spirochaetae-9 | reverse complement strand
CGCCAGGCATATAGTCTTTGACACCCGCCCCGATCGCCACGATTTGTCCGGCCCACTCGTGCCCCATGATGAATGGATAGTAGGGCGGCCAATTGGCGAACTTGTAGCCGCCATGGATCATCTTGGGATCCGAACCGCAGATAGCCACGGACTTGATGCGGCAGAGCACCTCACCGGGACCCGGTTTGGGCACCGGGACTTTCGCCAGCTCCAAGGTATCGTAGGCAACAAGCGTCATCGCTTTCATCGTCTCCGGTACTTCGAATTTCTCCATCGTTTCCCCCTGAAAATGCTCAGTCCCGTGAAGGGCGATCATCTTCCGTCTTAAAAACGTTTTTCACGTACTTTTGCTCTTTCAGCGCTTCGATTTCTTCCTTCGAATGGGTTTTGGTATACTCGATATAATCCTTGACGCGGAGGATCAGGTTCTTGATGTGGCAATCCATCATGTAGGCGGCTTCGTCAGGTTTGTGCTGCTTGATGCAGTTGAACACCATATAGTGGTAAAAGCTGGAATCCTCGACATTCGGCTTATAATATAGGAAATTTTCCATTTTCGAGGTCATGATCCAGCGGATCAGCTCGAGCAGCCTCACGAACAGTTCGTTCTTCGAAGCCACCGCTATTTCCACGTGAAAATCGCTCGTCAGCTGCGCGAATTCATGGCTGCTCGTATTGCTTTTATGTATCTCCTCAAAATAACGCTCCATGCCACGGATGTCATCTTCCGTCGCGTTGATGGCGGCCAGACGGGCGGAAGCCATCTCCAGGCCACGCCTGAACTCCACCAAGCCGAGAAGGTCGTCTTCGTTCAAAAGCACGGAGGGAATAAAGCTGTTCACATAGATCTGGGTCCCGATTCCCTTGAGAAAACTGCCCTCTCCCCTGCGAGTTTCCACTATTCCCATAACGACCAGTTTGTTCAGCACCGTACGAATCGTGTTCCTGCTCACCCCGAACATATCTTTCAGTTCGTTTTCGGAGGGCAGTTTGTCGCCGGGTACGTATTTCCCGCTCAGAAGCAGGCGCATTACCTCGTTATATGCTTTGTCGGTCACATTCTGTTTTGTCATGTCCATAATTTCCTACCGTTTCTTGAGATACTTCTGCGTATCGACGGCGATCGCCAAGACGATGATGATTCCCTTGATTATGTATTGTATATACGGATTGATATTCATATAAACCAGACAGTAGCTGAGCACTTGAAATATAAGGACACCGATCACGACTCCGCTTATTTTCCCCACTCCGCCCCGAAGGGAAACACCGCCTACAACGCAGGAAGCGATCGCGTCCAGTTCGTATCCTTCGCCGAGGCCGTTGGTCGCGCTTCCGGTCCTGCCGGCATCCAGGAATCCGGCTAAAGCGTAGGTGATTCCCGCGATGAGATAGGCGAACATGATGACTCTCCTGGTATTCACGCCGGAAACGATCGCAGCCTCCTTGTTACCGCCGACGGCATACATGTTCCTGCCCAAGGTAGTGCGGTTCCACAAAACCCAGAAGAATATCGTGATGGCCAAGGCGTAGAGGACGATCCAGGGCAATCGGAAAGTACCGATCTGAATAGCATCCTGGGCTATCCGGGTAAACCTCGTATCGAACCCGCCGATCGGAGAGGAATTGTTCGCGCCGTCGAAATACAGGGACATGGTGCCGTACACGATCAAATTCATGCCCAGCGAAGCTATGAAGGGAGCGATCTGCAGTACGGAGATCAACAAGGAATGAATTAAGGAAAAGATCAGGCAGACAGTTATCGCGATCAATAATGGAACGAAGATGGGCAAGGGATTCATGTCGGAGAATATCCTCAACGCGTAATCGGGCTTTTGCAGCAGAGAAGCGCAGATGACGCCGGCGATGCCGACCATCCTGCCCGCCGAAAGATCGGTTCCGCCCAGGAGGATCAAGCCCGCGAGTCCAAGCGCGATGATCAGTTTCGGGGCCGCCTGTTGAAGGATGAAGGTCGCATTCCTCACGCTGAGTATCGACGGCTCAATTATGATTATGGTTACTATGATTCCCAGCAACACAAGGTAGATCGCGTACTGCATGAGCCATTGCTTGGCTTTTGTGGCCTTCTCCGGGTTCATTTCCTTATCTTTCGATTCCATTCGCTACACCTCTCCAAGTTCTGGGATCAATTGCCCGCGAGTCCGGTTTCCACACAGAGATATACCAATGGCGTGTCGCCGGTATTTCGGATGCCATGGGAACCACCGCTGCGAATGAGCGCGACAGACCATGGTTTGACAGCGAATGTCTTCCCACACAAGGTCACTTCACCTTCGCCCTCGACGATCAAATAGAACTGCTCGTTGCCGGAGTGGAGATGCTCGCCTACCGACCCGCCGACGGGGAGGATCGTCTTGTGTACATAATGGAAATTGTCGTTCTCCTCCGGATTGCGAGGCCCGACCACCGGCATCTTGGGCTCGTCGCCGAACAATGTCGTATTGACGATCGTCCCAGCGCCATTTTGGCAGTTCGCGACATCATAGGTCGGAGCGTCCTCGATATTCCTGAATACAAATTTATCCATGTCATTTCTCCTGTATCGCTCTCTATAAGCACTGGGCGGCCAAAGTCATGATATTTTCCTGGCTGCAGCCCTTCGCATCCATGATTCCCGCTTTCTTGCCGTTGCTCATGACGAGGATCCTGTCCGCAACTCCCAGGAGCTCGGGCATTTCCGAGGATACGAACAGTATGGTCTTTCCTTCTTTCGCCAAGGCGATCATCAACTGGTAGATTTCGTATTTGGCGCCAACATCGATCCCTCGCGTAGGTTCGTCGAGCAGGAGGATGCGCGGTTCGTTGAGTAGGCACCTGCCGAGCAGGACCTTCTGCTGATTTCCGCCGGAAAGCGAGCTTATGAGGGTTTTCAGCGTGGGCGTTTTGATATTCATGGCATCGACAGCCCATTGGGTGTTCTTCTCGACCTTCTTCATGGAGATCAAGCCCAATTTGTTCCGATTTTTCAGGATGCTCGACGAGACGGTATTCCAGCGGATATCCAGCATAGGATAGATTCCCGTTTCACGCCTTTCCTCGGTGACCATCGCGATACCGGCGTTCTTGTTCTTTTTCCGCGATTTCAGCACATCCTTCCCGTCCACCTGGACAGAACCGGCTTGTACCGTTCTGAGACCGATAATGCACTCGAGGAGTTCGG
>PGXP01000058.1:0-8620 GCA_002839205.1 Spirochaetae bacterium HGW-Spirochaetae-9 | reverse complement strand
CCCGCCGATCCCCAGTATTTCACCCGCCCGGACTTCAAAGGAAACATCCTGGATCTTTGGGTTATACAGGGAAGTGAGATGCTCGACCCTGAGGACAGTCTCCCCTATTTTGTTTTCCTTCGGTGGGAATCGATTGCTCAGTTCACGGTTCACCATGAGCTTGATCAGCCTGTTCGCGTCGATGTCGCCGATGCGTTCGGTGGCTACCCACTGTCCATCCCTGAGCACCGTCACCCTGTCCGATATGGCCATGACTTCTTCGATCTTGTGGGAAATATAAATTATTCCGCAGCCTTCGCTTTTCAATTGCCTGATAATCTTGAAAAGGGCCTCCGTCTCCGTCTCCGTCAAGGATGATGTGGGCTCGTCCAGGACAATCACTTTCGCGTTGTAGGAAACGGCTTTGACGATGTCCGCCATCTGCTTCATGGAGACCGACAGATTGTTGACCTGTGTCCGCGGGTCGATGTTCATCTTGAAAAGGTCGATGATTTTCAGCGTATCCCTGTACATCTTCTTGTCATCGACAAAAAGCCCCTTGCGGGGATACCTGCCCAGCCAAATATTATCCATCACATTTCGCCGGGGCACTTGCTCGAGTTCCTGCTGGACCATCGCGATGCCGACATGCAGGGCTTGCTGAGGATTTCCAATTTCCACAGGCTTTCCGTTTATGAGGATTTCGCCTTGATCCATCTTGTAGATGCCGAAGAGGCATTTCATGAGGGTGGACTTCCCCGCGCCATTCTCCCCCATGAGGGCGACGACTTCACCAGGCTTTACATCGATCTGTACATCTTTGAGCGCCTGCACTCCCGGAAAGCTTTTGGAGACATTTCTCATTTCAAGCAAGTATTCTCCGGACATCATCGCGCTCTCCCAGATAAAATTGAGGATGTGGCGAGAGGGATCGCCCCTCGCCACATCCAGCGGCCATGCGTCATTCAGGAAATATTACTTGGCCAGCTTGTATCCGGCAATCGCTTCGTGGACATTCTCCAAGGTGATCTTTTTCTCGGGAATCTTGACGATCTTGTCGATCATCTTCCACTCCAGGTTCGCATCAGGGGCTCTTCCGTTCACCACGTTCATGCAGATATCGATGACGGCGCGCGCCGTATCGTAGGTGCTGGTGAGAATGGAGCCGAGCATGACCCCGGATTTGATGAGCTCGGAAGTCTCGGGCAGCGCGTTGACGCCGATGACGGGAATGGCTTTCTTGGCGGTGATGAGGCCGTTAGCCTTGAGCGCCTCGACAGCCCCGAGCGCCATGGCGTCGTTGCTGCATACCACCATCTCGATCTTCTCGCCGAACTTGCCGATCCACGAGTTCATGGTCTCGACAGCCTTCGCGGTGTTCCAGTTCGCGGGCTGCGTGGCGATCTGCTCGGCCGCCATGCCGGAGGCCTTGATGCCCGCGTAGAATCCGTTGGCGCGGTCTGTCGCGTCGCTGTGGCCCGGAGTCCCCGTCATCAGAACATACTGGAGTACGCCATCGCGATTCGTGTCGAATTTCTTGGAGTCCTTCTTCCAGGCGTCCGCTACCATCTCGCCTTCCAGCTGTCCCTGGTAGAGGGCATCCAAGCCGACATACCAGCACTTGTCGTAGCTGTTCAAGACTTCTGTGGTAGGCTTGCGATTGAAAAATACGATCGGGAGGCCCGCTTGCTTGGCTTTCGCGACGATCGTATCGCAAGCGGAGGTATCCACGGGGTTTACCGCCAGAATATTCACGCCCCTGGAGATCATCGTGTCGATGCGCTCCGTCTGGGTAGCCTGGACATTCTCGCCGTTGACCATCATGAACTTGAGGCTCGGGTACTTTTCGTTCATGTAGTAGTTGACGCCGTTGCGGATGTATCCCACGAAGGTATTGGTAAAATCAAAAATTGATACACCAATATATGGAACTTGCTTGGCTGCGGCTGCTTGCGCCGAAACCGCCGCTGCACCGTTGAAAATCAGAACCGCGATCAGCAGCACCGAAAATACAGAGCTCTTTTTCATTGTCTCCCTCCTGAATAGTGTGTTATTCTACAACCTCTGCTCGTTCCCATGTCTCCGCCTGATACTTGGGAGTAACGAGTAGAACTTGTAGAACATTCTCCATCGACAAGTAAACCACGGCCATTATGAGGTGTCAAGTTTTATTTTGTGTATATATAGTCATTTCCAGTTGACGCGCCATCCTGGTCGCTCATACCATGTATTTAAGTTGTAGCACAACTGTGCAATTCTACTTGTAGAACATCTATGAGCTAAAGAGGTACGAAATTATGATACAGGCTATCCGGTACGCATCGCCAACCTTTCTTTTCCGCGACATATGCCACTCGCGGCTCGGGCAGATCATGGGCCGGCTTGCCGCCATGGGGTTCGATGGATTGGAGCTGTATGGCATGTTCGGATTGGGCAGCGAAGAGATCCTCTCGTTCTGCGAAGCGAATAGCCTCGCGATCGCCTGCGACCACATCCATTACGAAGAATTTTCACAGGACACGCTGAACGTCATCACCCGCCGTACCGCCCTGGGCTCGGAATACCTGACGATCGACAATATTCCTTCCACCATGCTTCCGGGCACGAGCGCATTCCCGGAAGCGATTCGCGAGATCGAAAGGATATCCCGTCTCTGCAAGCAGAATGGAGTACAGTTGCTGTATCATAACCACGGGTACGATCTCATGAACAAGGTCGATGGAATACCATTTTTGGATATCATCCTCGACAGCACAGAACCCGAATTGCTGAAATTCCAGCCCGACCTCGGCTGGATTTCCCTGGGTGGCGGAGATCCTGTCCGGTATCTAGAAAAATACAAATCCCGTTGCCCCATCATCCATATGAAAGACTACTTCGCCACGGCTCCATTGCTGCTGGAATCGCCATTTCCCCTGGGCAACAAACGAGGCGGGCCTGCGTACAATTCCTTTGAATTCAGGCCATCCGGCTACGGAATCATGAACTACCCAGCGCTCATGCCCGCAATCCTGGCCTGCGATCCGCATTGGATAACCACGGACCACGACCTGTCCTACGAAAGGGATACCTATGTGGATATGAAAATCGGGCTGGACTACACAAAATACCTGGTCGCCCTGCATGGAAGTGTTTTTTCTTGATGCCTAACTGAACTTAATCTCATCACCAGGCAGGGATGATGGTAGTATATTGTAATATGCGCTTGGGCTCAGGGTAAAAGGAGGAATCGACGATGAAGGTTTTTTATATAATCATGGTTGTTCTGGTGGTTGTGGCTGCTGTTATTTTTGCCCTGCAGAACAGCGCCGTCATCACGATAAGCTTTTTTTCCTGGGCGATCTCGGGGTCGCTTTCGCTGCTGCTCATCATGACGCTGGCGGTCGGCTTCCTTCTGGGGGTTCTGTTGATGGTGCCTTCCGTCTTCAGACGGAGCCGTGTGGCTTCGGGGCTGAAAAGGCAGGTTTCGGCACTCGAAAAGGAAAAGAGCAAGGCTGGGCAGGCACCGGCCGAGGTGACCGCACCCGCGGATTCTGAAACAGACCCCGATAATGTTGAGGCAAAACGGTAAAGGATATAAAAAGCCCCGGTGCGATGTCGAAAACCGGAGGTTGGGGTCGCCGCGGGGGTTGGGGGGTTGCGGCGAGGATCCGGCTCCGAACATCTCATCGGGGCAAGGCAACAATACCAGCTATCGGGCCGAAAGGCAAGGTCGGGGGCGGCGATTCCGAGAATCGCCGCCCCCGCCGCATTTTTTCCTTCTGCTGCTCAGCGCTTCTTGAAAAGGTCGGCAAAGGGATTGTAGGTCATTCCATCGTCTTCACGTTCGCGAGGGCGCGGCGCCTCGCGTTGCGGTTGGCGTGGCGCAGGCTGGTTTGGCGACCCTGGGCGTGGCGGGTCGGAATGCGACAGCAGGGGAGACCGTGAGGGCGAAGCCGTGCCGGATGGCCTTGAAACCACTCGCACGACGGGTTTTGCTCCCTGTGAGGGCTGCTGCGGTCGCGCGCCGCCTCTGTCGCGCGTGGGGCTGTTGTGCGCTGTGCGATCGCTCGCCGAACCATTGTGCGTGGAGCCTCCCTGAGTTTTCAGGGAAAGCCCGATCCTGTGGCGCGCCTCGTCCAGGCTGATGATGGTAAATTCCCTCACGTCGCCCACCTTGATCGCTTCCATGGGGTCGCGCACAAACTGGTCTGAGAGCTCGGAGATGTGGATCAGGGCGCTTTCCTTGATGCCGATGTCGACGAAGGCGCCGAAATCGACGACGTTCTTCACCTTGCCCGTGACCTTCATGCCTTCCTTGAGGTCGGAGAAGTTGAGGACGCCCTTTGAGAGTATGGGCGGCGGCAGGCCTTCGCGGGGGTCGCGGTTGGGCTTCTTCAGCTCGACGATGATGTCGTTGAGGGTGGTGTCGCCCACCGAGTATTTTTCGCGCAGGGCTTTGCGCTGCTCGTGGTTGGGGTCTGACCCTGCCTTGATGAACTGGAGGATTTCCGCCGCGAGGGCGTAGTTTTCCGGATGCACCCAGGTGTTGTCGAGTTCGTTGTGGCTTTCAGGGATCTTAAGGAAGCCCGCGCACTGCTCGAAGGTCTTTTCACCCAGGCCGGGTATTTGTGTGAGCATGTCGCGGGAGGTGATAGCGCCCTTGTCTTCCCTGAATTTAACGATTTTTTTGGCGAGCCCCATGTTGATGCCCGATACGTACTTGAGGATGGCGTGGCTCGCGGTGTTGAGGTTGACGCCCACCTGGTTGACGACGGAGCCGACGACCTCGTCCAGCTGCTCGGTGAGCTTTTTCTGGTTGACGTCGTGCTGGTAAAGGCCGACGCCGATACTTTTGGGGTCGATCTTGACGAGCTCGGCGAGAGGGTCCTGGAGGCGGCGGCCGATCGAGATGGCGCCCCTGATGGTGAGGTCGAGGTCGGGGAATTCCTCGCGTGCGAGGTCGGAGGCCGAATAGACGGAAGCCCCGTCCTCGTCGACGGCGGTGAACTTGCAGCCGAGGCCGTTTTCCTCGATCGAGGCGGCGACGGCGGCCTGCACTTCGTGGCTGGCGGTGCCGTTTCCGATGGCGACGATCTCGATATTGTGCTTTTTCACCGCGACGGCGATGGCCTTCTTGGCTTCCTCGAGCTTCATTTCCTGGTTGATGACGAAGTAGTCGAGGAATTTGCCCGTCTCGTCCAGGGCGGCGCACTTGGTGCCGGTACGTATGCCGGGGTCGACGCCGAGAACCCTTGAACCGCGCAGCGGCGGCGACATGAGGAGGTTCTTCAGGTTTTCGGAGAAGACGTCGATGGCGTGGGTTTCGGCGTACTCGGTGGCGTCGGACTTGATTTCCCTGATGACGGCGGGTGATAGAAGCCGACTGAGGCCATCCTCGATGGCTTCGGCGTGGTAGGTGTTGTGGATGAAGGCTTTTTCCTTGAGAAGAGCCGCTGCTCCTTCCTCGTCCACGTCGATGGTGACGTCGAGGGCTGATTCGCGCTCGGCGCGGTTGACGGCGAGCACGCGATGGCTTTTCAGGGTTGCGAGGGGCTCGGAATAGTCCCAGTACATCTGATAGGTGGACTTTTCGCGGGCGGCCTCGTCGCCGACGCCCTTCGTGACGAGCTTGCCCGTCTTTTTATACCAGGATTTGACGGCGGCGCGCATCTCGATGTTCTGTGAGACGCGCTCGGCGAGGATGTCCTTGGCGCCGGCGATGGCGTCCAGGGCGCTGGTGACCGACAGTTCAGGGTGCTCGGCGTCTTCGCGGACGAAGCCGGGCGCCGCTGCGTCCACGGCGGCCCTGTCCTGGGTGAGCATAATTTCGGCGAGGGGCGTGAGGCCTTTTTCCTGGGCGAGCATGCCGCGCGTCTTCTTCTTTTTCTTGTAGGGCGCCCAGAGGTCGTCAAGTTCGGTGAGAGTCGTTGCCTTAAGGATGTTCGCGTAGAGCGTTTCGTCGAGCTTGCCGAGGGCGGCTATGCCCTTGGTGACCTCGATCCTGCGCTCCTCGAGGTTCTTGTAGCTCTCGAATTTGTGGACGCAGTCGCGGACCTGTACCTCGTCGAGGCTTCCCGTCATTTCCTTGCGGTAGCGGCTGATGAAGGGCACCGTGGAACCTTCGGCCGTAAGCGTGACGACGGCTGATACCTGCGCGGCCTTGATGCTCAGGTCTCCGGCGATGCGGTTCAGGATGGCGATCTCGTTGACTGCCAGTTTTTCAATGTCGGGCAATAGGCTCATGGTCCGATACGGTACGCAAAGTCGGGGATAATTGCAAGCGTCCGGCCTTCTGATTTATTCAGTGGACTTTCGCGGAGGCATGAATTATGCTTTAATCTCGAAATACAGCCATACTTTGGTAAGGAAATGGGAAGCAACGAAAAAAGAGTGAGGATTTACTCAGCCCTCGAGGTGGCCAATCTCTGCGGTGTGGTGAACCAGACGGCCATCAACTGGATTCGCGGGGGACATCTCAAGGCCTTCACGACGCCAGGCGGCCAGTTCCGCGTGTATGCCGAAGACCTCATCGCCTTTCTTGACGACAGAAAGATGCGGATCCCCCACGAGCTCAGCGTGGCGACCAATGTGGACGTAGATTCCGGACTCATCCTCATTGTCGATGACGATCCTGACCTGAATATGATCCTCAAACGGATGCTGGAGCGCCGGATTCCCGACATCATGGTCGTCCAGGCTTTCGACGGCTTCGAGGCCGGCAGGATCATCGCCGAGCGCCATCCAGCCCTCGTCTTCCTCGATATCGATCTTCCTGGAATAAATGGAAAGAGTCTCTGTTTCAGGATTCGTTCCGACCCTTCGATCGGGAAGCCTTCGGTGATCTCGATGACGGGCATCGATACCGAAGATATCCGCGAGGAGATGTTGGCCGCGGGAGCCGATGATTTTTTCGGCAAGCCCCTGGATTTCGAGGGTGTAATCAAGCGGGCGACAGAATTGCTCGAGGCCAGGGCTGGGCAGTAGAGTCAATCTTATGAGAGAAATAGGTAGATTCCTGGATGGACGCCTGATCGTCGCCGTCGGTGATATCACGGAATTCGAAGGCGGGGCTATCGTCAACGCGGCCAATTCAGGGCTTCTTGGAGGCGGCGGCGTGGATGGAGCCATTCACCGCGCGGGAGGACCAAGTCTTCTTGCGGAGTGCCAGGCCCTCCGCGCCGCTGCCTTGAAGGACGGCCTGCCCGCCGGCGAGGCCGTGGCGACAGGGGCAGGCGCCTTGCGGGCAGGCCGCGTCATTCACACGGTGGGTCCGGTTTGGCATGGCGGAGGACAGGGCGAGGCCGCAGTCCTCGCGTCCTGCTACCGGCGCTGCCTGGAAATCGCTGCCGCAGAAAAACTCGCCACCATCGCCTTCCCCGCAATTTCAACAGGCGTTTACGGCTATCCCAAGGCTGAAGCGGCGCGCGTCGCCTTCGACGAAATCACAGCTTTTCTGCGCGACAATGAACATCCATGTTTAGTATCACTCATATTTTTTCATGAAGGCGACGCAAACACATTCCTGGAAGCCGGCTTCACAAACCGAATATCTTGACGCCTTACGCCCTCGGCAAGTATAGTGGCTCAGTTGCCGCACGAGCGGCAGACTGTTTTCGCGACCGCCGTAAGCCGGTCGCAGGCTCTTTGAATCGTGGATTTTGGGTTGACCGCCGGCTCACGACGGTTTCCTCTGAATTCGTGTTGCGAGAAGCAACACATCAAAATCGCGACCGTCGTAAGCCGGTTGCAAGTTCTTTGAATCACGGATTTTAGGTTGACCGCCGGCTCACGACGGTTACCTATAAAAACCGCGTCGCGAGAAGCGACGCACGTCCAATCGCGACCGTCGTATACCGGTATTACCCGAGCTTCCCAAGCTCGAGAAGCGGGTTCGACTCCCGTCGGTCGCTCTAGACTTCCCATACCGCTCATGCTGCGGTATGCTGTAACTGACCATGTCACCAAGCACCAAACCACTTCGCGTTTCCGACGTACGGAGGCGTAACGAAAAGCTCGTCCTCAGGCTCGTTCACGCAGCAGGAGAACGCGGTCTTTCCCAATCGGAAGTCGTGCTCGCCACGGGTCTCAAACCTCCCACAATCTTCAGAATATTCTCCTATCTCGAGGCAGAGGGCTTCATCGAGCCTTTCGCCGCCGAACTCCCGTCGACCGAGGAACCCTCGAGGCAGGAAAAAAAAGGAAGGCGCCCCGTAGCCTACGTTGTCAAGAAGAATGCCTACTACTTCATTGGCATCGAATTCTGGGTGGAAAGGGTATCCATTGGAGTGTTCGACTTCATGGGATCTTCCATCTATTCCCAGACCAAGGCCCTGTCCCGCTCGGAAGACGCCGACAAGGTGGTGGACCTCATCGCCTCGCTGGTGGAGAAAGCCATTGCCGCGACATCGGTGCAAAGGAATTTGATCGTCGGCGTGGGTATCGGGGCTCCAGGTCAGGTGGATGTAGCCGAAAGGCTCATCGTCTCGTATCCGCGAATTCCGGGCATGAAGCGCTATCCGATCGCCGGCATCCTCGAAAAAAAGCTGGGACTGCGCGTTTTCCTCCATAATAACTGCACGGTGATAGCCCAGAGCGAATACCGCTATGGCTCGTCAAAAGACGCCGAATCGATGTTCATGCTCCTCCTCCGCTCGGGGGT
>PGXP01000057.1 GCA_002839205.1 Spirochaetae bacterium HGW-Spirochaetae-9 | reverse complement strand
CTCGCAGCCTGCATGATAATCATCGAACGCCTGCTCTACCTCAAACGCATCTCTGTCGACGAGGACAAACTGTTCGTACGCATCAAGTCCAGCCTTCTGGAAGGCCATTACAACGAAGCCCTCTCGATCTGCGACCAGAACCTTTCGCCTTTCTCCTCGCTTCTGAAGATCGGCATCGAAAACCGACAGCAGCCCGAGCACATCCAGCGCGAAATCCTCAAGGATGCTGCCGCCCTCGAAGCCCCTGCCCTCGAGAAGGGGCTCTCGGCGCTTGGCACCATCAGCACGATATCACCCCTCCTTGGCCTTCTGGGTACGGTCACCGGCACTATGAAAGCTTTCGGCGTCCTCGGCAAGTTCGGTGCCGTCAGCGATCCATCGGCCCTCGCGAGCGGCGTCTCCGAAGCCCTCATCACGACGGTTGGCGGCATCGTGGTCGCCGTGCCCGTCATCATCTTCTATAATTTCCTCGTCAACCGCGTCAATCTCATCCTCACCCTCCTCGAGAACAGGGTGAATACCCTCGTCATGCTCATAAACGCCCGTAACGGCGCATCGAACAAAGGCGATTCGGAGGATAAATGAGAACGCGACGCCTCAGCCAGAAAATCGGCATCGACATGACGCCGCTCATCGATGTCATCCTCCAGCTGATCATCTTTTTCATGATCACCACTACTTTCAGGGCTGCTCCGGGCATCTCCCTCGACCTGCCTGGCTCGAGGACAGCCGAATCGGTTTCGTCGTCCGCCCTCCATGTCATGGTGATGTCGGAAGACGAGATCTATATCGAGAAGTCGCGCACCACGCTTGCCGGGCTCCCCGATGCGCTCAAGGACAGGGTTTCAGGCTCCAACGCCGAACAGGTGAGGGCCGTGCTCGAGGGGCGCGCCGGCGCCTCCTACCAGCTCATCGTCTCGGTTCTCGACGCCTTCCGCATGAATGGCATTGAAAACGTCGGGCTCATCACGAGGAAGGAGAAGATAGTCCGATGAAGGAGGTCTTGAGCTATGCCGAGCAGCAGGAAAGGAAACGCAAACTCGTCTCGGTCGGCATAACCTTCGGACTCTACAGCCTCATCTTTGTCGTGGGCATAGTCCTGGGCATCCTCAATCCAAGCGAGCAGCTTTATTCCAATACGACGGTGATCCTCAATCTGGCCGGACCTGATACAGCCAAGTTGGGCCTGGGATCGGTGAATCCTGCGGAAGCGGGCGAAGAGAGCCCAAAAATCGAGCCGCCGGCTCCGGTAAAAACTGCCACAGAGAGCGAAAAGGTCGAAGTTGCACCTCCTGCGGCGAAGAGCGCGGCCAAGCCTGTCGAAAAGACATCACCGGCACCCAGCCCTGCCAAGCCTCAGGCTCAGCAGCCCGCACCCTCGGCACCCGCCGAAGTGCCGTCTTCGGAAGCGCCCACTCCCGGCGCCCCCTCGGCTGCCCCCGCGCCAACTCCGGAGCCTGAGCCTTATGTACCCGGCCCGCGCGGTCCCGGTTCGCGTGTCAGTTCAACCAATTCATCGGTCCTCGTTCCCGGTGAAGGCGAAGTGCCTTGGTCGAAAGGGAAATCCGTCACAATCAGGAAGGCGGAAAAAGGCAACTCCGTGGAAACGACGCTGGGAGGCGCCCAGGGCACTGTCGGGCACAACATCTACTCCCCCGTCTATTACAATCTTCCACTTCCGGGCTTGGTGCCAAGCTCCATCTACAACGCCATTCCCGACCTCGTTCTGCCTCCCAACCAGATAATCTATACGGCTCAGGCGAGGAAGCGGGCCTTTACCTCCTACTACGAGTTCGATGGAACAGCCTACAGGCTGAAAACCGACGTACCCCTGGACCAGAGGGAACCTCTGTGGCAAATCCTCGAGGACGCCGGCTACGATGCCGCCAACGCCGAATACAAGCAGGGCAGGTCGTTGCTGCCCGTGAGCATCGGATTTACCGTCACGCGCGACAATCAGCTGAAAGGTGTTGAAGTGCTGCAATCTTCAGGGGATCCGGAGATAGACAAGGCTGTCATCTACGGATTCAAGCGTGCGGCCTTCTGGAACAAGACGGGCGAGACTGTGCCTGGCCGCTTTACCTATCGATTCTAGCGAGCTCGAAGTATTCGTCGTAGAGCCTCGCATTGAAGAAGGCATCCACTACTTCGGGTGAAAACTGCCCACTCCTCTCCCTCCGTATTTCATCGAGCACCGCCTCCACGGGCAGCGCCTTTCTGTACGGTCGCGACTGGGCCATGGCGTCGAATGTGTCGGCCAGGGCGATGATGCGCGCGAGGGGATCGATTCCCTCACCGGCCACACCGTCGGGATAGCCCTTTCCGTCCCATCGCTCGTGATGGTGGCGTATGCCGTTGATGGCGGGAGCGAAAAACTCGACGCTGGAAAGAATCTGCGCCCCAATGATGGGATGCATCCTGATCACCTCGAGTTCTTCATCCTCCAGAGCGCCGACTTTGTTGAGGATGCGTTCGGGTATGCCAATCTTCCCGATATCGTGGAGTAAGGCTGCAAACTCGAGGGGCTCTATCTGGCTTTCAGGCAGCTGGAGCTCGCGAGCCAGCCTTACCGCCAGCCGCCTCACCCGTTCGCAGTGTCCCTGGGTGTACGGATCCTTTGCCTCGATGGTTTCGGCCAAGGCCTGGACTGTCTGCATGTTGGCGGCCTTGAGCTTTTCGTAGGTTTCGCTCAATTCCACGCTTTTGGAGTGCATCCCTTGTTCGAGGGACAAGCGGTACTCTTCGTTTTTCCTGTCCTGCTCCAATTTCTCGCCCACGATATCCCTATAGCGGATAGCACGGGCTATGGTTTCGGCGATATGCTCGAGCCTGCTCGGTTTGACGAGGTAGTCGAAGGCGCCGTTCTTCATCGCTTCCAGTCCCGTGGCGAGATCGTTGTATGCGGTGAGCATGATGACCGGAGTGAGGGGCTTCAATTCCCTCAGTTTCGGCAAGGCATCCCTGCCTGAGAGCAGGGGCATTCGTATGTCGAGAAGGATGCAGTCCGGATCGACTGTCCCCCCAGCGACGAGATCCAGGCCTTCCTGGCCGTTCACTGCCAGCCTGGTAACATAACCCAGTCTCTCGAGGCCGAGTGACAGGACTTTGCGTATCGAAGGGTCGTCGTCGACGACGAGAATCGTGCGAGCTGCTGATGCCATCATTATGCCTTCCAAAATCGCGGGATGAGGAATGGTACGCGCTTCCTGTAATCGCTGTAACCTCTGAAAACCTTTGGGAATGTGCAGTTGTCCTGGACGATAATCAGAAGAAGGTCCAGGCCTGTCATGACGAATACGGTGAGAATATGTCCCGAAAAGCCCTTGAGGGTGCCGAGGGCGATGATGAGGATGGTAAACCACCAGAAGCCTGGATGCCTGCAGAGGCTGTAACTGCCGCTGCTGATGACATCGGCAGGTCCCAGTCTGTATTTTTTCCTTTCAATGCCGATCTCGATGAATACAGACCAGCAGAGCAATGCTGAGGAGGCAGCAGCGACGGCGATGAGGGCAGCCGAAAGAATACTGTCGGGGGCTCCCGCCGAGGGTGGTGACAATACCCAATATCCCAGGCCTCCAAAGACAGTCAGATACCCTATGCTGCGGAGGGAAGGGGCACTCTTCTTCCCCTTCGTCCACAGGACGTCGGAAAGCAGAAGGAGGAAAAATCCCAGGGCGGCCAGCGAATTCTGTATCATTGCGAATTTCATTATGCTATAGTATCGATCAGCTTTCCAGCCATTTGCTGAATTCAGAGGTTTTCGACATGATATTGGACGCATCGTCGCTCATTCCGGCCTTGTCCTTCATGGTCTATATCGTCTTCATAATTTTCGGCATCTATAGCCGGAAAGAAAAAGTCGATGCCTCCTTCCTTCAATACATGTTTTTCATGGCGCTGTGGAGTTTTGGCTCCTTCATGATGCATGCCGATACGGGGCTGTTTACTCCTTTGGCCTGGAACAGGGTCATGCTACTGGGGCTTTTCGGCGGACCGATTTCTTTCTTCCAGACGATGATCTACCTCTCAGGCACTGAAAAAAAGCGCTATCAGGTATTCCTCTATATCGGTTACCTGATGTACTTCTACCTCATTTACCTGAATCTCTCCGGAAAAGTGGTTACCGACGCGGGCTTCGACGCAAGCGGATTCTATTACTCCCTCGGCAGCGGTGCAATGCTTGCCTACTCCCTCTCGTACTTTTTCCTGGGCATTTCGATTCTTCTTCTTATGCGCCAGCTCACCAAGAGCGACAACAAATTCAAAAAAAAGACGCTTCGCCTCCTCATAATCGGCGCCGTCGTCATCGTTGTCGGGGTTGCGGCCAATCTGTACAAACCCATCGGCAAGTATCCCGTCGACCTTCTTGCCACGACAATAAATGCTGGCATTATCTTCTTCGCCGTCTACAAGTATCGCCTCATCCATTATTCATCGGCCGTGCTCAATATCCTTCTCACCTTTTTCGTGGCGATACTGACGAGTGCCCTCTTCCTCTTCTTCTTTTTGCCCGTTTTCCACCTCGAGAGCAGCATCCCCTTTGCGCGCCTTCTTCTCCTCGCCTTGGTACTCGGTCTCATCACCTCTGTCATTCTCTCTCCCTTGAGGACGACAACCCTCTCCTTTCTGGAAAGGCTCTATGGCGGAAAGACCTTCACCTACTACCAGGGCCTGCGAACCTTCTCTGCCAGTCTCACCTCCATTGTCGACATGGAAACCCTGGGCAATCTCACCATCGAAAAAATAACATCCACCTTCGGCCTGGAATGGGCCATGATGCTGGTCAACGATTTCAACGACAGGAATTACAAGCTCAATATCGCCAAACAGTTGCCCTTCAACGGACAGATCATCGAGGGCCAGGACCAATCGATATGTCTGAAACGCGGCAGCGATTTTGTCAGGACTTTTGCCATGCACCAGGGCGTCGAGAAGAGCGAGATGCAATATCTCTACAAGCCCCAGACGATGATCGATATCGCCTTGGAGCGGGGCGACGTTGCCGAAACGCTCAAGGCGAGCCTTGTGCTCCCGCTGAAGTTCAAAGAGCGTCTCAACGGCTTCGTCATCCTCGGACCCCAGCTGGACAAGGATTATTACAACCAGTTCGACCTGGAGATGCTTCAGCTGCTGAGCGTGCAGTGCTCGGTGGCCCTTGAGAATGCGATCACCTTTGAAAGGCTCAAGCAGCAGCAGAAACGCCTGCAAAGCATAAACAATCAGCTGGAATTGAGCCGGAACAAGCTGGAGGCTTTCTTCGATGGGATCACGACGCCGATTGCCATACAGGATATCAACTATAACATCATCGAGGTTAACTACGCGGCGCGACGCTACTTCGAAAACTCGGCGGAAGATCTGATCGGGAGCAAGTGCTACAAGGCTTTCTTCAACAGGGACAGGCCTTGCCTGGAATGTCTCGCCCAGGATTGTCTCCACACGCGCCTGCCGTTCAGCGCCGAACGCCAGGATGTCAAAGGGCTTCTGACCTTCCAGCTCAATTTCTACTCAATACCGGTGCCTAAGACTGCCCTGCCCATTTTCCTGGAATTCTTCCAGGATGTCACGAAGCAGAAAACCCTCCAGGATGAGCTGATCCAGTCGGAAAAGTTGGCTGGCATAGGTACCCTTGTTTCGGGTATCGCCCACGAGATCAACAATCCCCTTGGAGCCATCCTTGGCACGGCCGACATCATGCTTCCCGAAACCGCGGAGGGAACGAGGCTTCAGGAGTACACGCAGGACATCATCCGCTATGCCCAGAATGCCGCAGAAGTGATACGCGACCTGATGCTCTATTCCCGGAAGACGAAAAGCCAGGCGGACATGGTCAATGTTGTCGCGATAATGGAAAACTCCCTTAAACTCGCGATGCGCGGCATCGATTTCGGTTCGGTTACGGTGCGTAAGAATTTCAATCAGACAAACGACGTCCAGGCAAATGCCACCGAACTGCAGCAGGTCTTCCTCAATCTTATCGTGAACGCCGTGCAGGCCATGAACAGCGATGGGACACTGACCCTTGAGGCTCGGCAGGTTGGAGCCGATGTCATCGCCATTGTTCAGGATACCGGCAGCGGCATTGAAAAAAAGAACATCGACAAGGTGTTCAATCCATTTTTCACGACGAAGGATCCCGGCGCAGGCACCGGACTGGGCTTGAGCATTGCGCATCATATCATTTCCAAGATTGGGGGCAGAATCATCATCGATTCCGAAGAACGACAGGGAACAAAATTCCAGATTATCCTGCCCGCCGCCAATATGGACCACAACAAGATACGCTTTATTCACGCCAAAGAACCGCGGCAACTTGAGGACAGCTTCTATCTGCAGCGCAAGATCCTTGTGGGTGAGAAAGGCTATCTCGAAGAGACCATCCATCGCAGCGAGGATGAAAGCGGCTTCCACCTCCTGGCCTATAAGGGCATGCAGCCCGTCGGCACGACAACCCTCCACTTGAGCGAGATAGAGGGAGAGATTCCAATACAGGGCAATTTTGACATCTCTGCCTTTCTCGATGGATCACCCTACGCCGAGATCGACAGGCTCGCCATCATACGCGAGGAGAGGGGCTCCATCATTCCCTTCAGCCTCATGGTTCTGTCATATCTTTACATCAGAGGCAGGGGCATCGACACGATATTCCTCGATGTATTCAGCGACGAATCAAAGCTTATACGCATGTACGAAAAGCTGGGATTCAGGATCATCGGCACCTACAACAGGCCTCTGGCATGTACCGTCATGATGTTGAACCATGAATCCAATTACATCGACACGGTGTCGAGGATGGAGCATTTCGTGCAGAGTTTCTTCTCTCGCCTCATTCCAAAGCTGGAGTTCGAAGGCGAGGACAGGGGATTTATCTACAAGACAATGGATGAGATAAACAATAAGACGGCGACGATCAACGAAAACGCCGAGCGAGACTCGTCCCGATAGGGCTATCCCGGCAAGAGCGTTTCTCAGTAATTGACGCTGCACCCGCTTTGGGCAGACCTGTAGATGCCCTCGATGATCTTCACCGCTTCCCTGCCGTCCTCACCCGTCACCGCGGGCTTGCGCCCTTCGGCGAGCGCTGCCGCGAAATCGTCGATCTGGAGCGAAAAGAAATGCCAGGTCGGTTCGATGCGCGAGAAATACTCGGCGTCCTCGAGCTTCCATCCTTCCAGCAGTTTTTCCTGCCCGGGGATTGTCCACAGGTCATTGTAAGGCGGCTCGAGCACGCCGCTCATGCCGGCGATGAACATTGCGCCCCCGTCGGTCTGCACTCCTGCCGAAGCGCCTGAGCTTCCATGGATGTAGACTTTCGCGTAGATTCCGGGTTTCTGCGAATTGGAGACGAAAATGGAGCCAAGGCCGCCGTTGGAAAAATGGATGGTGGCGACCGCGCTGTCGTCAACATTGATGTACGGATGATTGACGTTGATCCATGATCCTGAGACACCCGCGACGGGACCCATGAACCATGAGAGAAGGTCAAGCTGGTGGGGAGCCTGGTTGACGATGACCCCGCCGCCCTCATGCTCCCAGGTGCCGCGCCATGGATCGGAATTGTAGTAAGCCTCGTCGCGCCAGCCAAGTATGGTCGCCTGGCCGAGAAGGGGGATGCCCAGGTCACCCTCCTCAATGGCACGCTTGATACGCATCGTGGAAGGATACCAGCGGCGCTGACTGATCACGCCGAGGCTGAGGTTCCGGGATCGCGCGGCAGCAATCATGGCGTCGCAGTCGGCCACCTTGAGGGCCATAGGCTTTTCCACGATGACGTTGAGGCCGGCTTCGAGGCATTCGATGGCGTGGGCAGCGTGGAGAGGGTGTGGGGTAGTGACGATGACGACCTTCACCTTGTCGCGACTGGCCATTTCGGCCGCCGAGGACCGGGCTTCGATGCCCCAGCTTTTGGCGAAGGCGGCGGCCTTATCGGCGTTTCGCCCGCATACCGAAACGAGGGTGGCGTTGGCGCTTGCCGCCAAGGCCTTGGCGTGAAGTTGTGCGACTTTACCGTAGCCATACAGGCCGAATCGAATTTTTTCCATGCTGCGTGTTCTCCGCTTTCTGTCTTCAGGGTTCGAGCACTACTTTCAGGAGCCCCTTCTCGCGGGCATAGAGCCTGGCGAACCAGGATGCGCCTTCGGACAGGGGAGCCTTGGCGCTGATGATGGATGAAGCGTCTATCGTGCCCTGCGAAAGGAGATCGAGGACGAGTGGGTATTCGCCTGCCATGGCGCAGGAACCATAGAGAGTGAGTTGGCGCGTCACTACAGCCTGGAGGGGGATATCCACCTTGGGGCTTACGTTGCCGATGAGGGTGACGGAGCCGCCTTTTCTAACGGCTGCGATAGCCGTCGCGATCGGAAGCGTGGCGCCGACGGCCTCGAAGGCGCGGTCGAAGCCGCGGCCGCCCGAGAGTTCGAGGATGGAGGCCTTTGTCGTGGAGTCGGCGGGGTTAAGCGCGGCGGGGTTAAGCGCGGCGGGGTCCAGGGCGGCTGTTGCGCCGGCCTTGATGGCGGCTTCCTTGATGATGCCCCACTCGGCTTCCGTATCGGTAGGGAAAGCGTTTATGGCGACTACCGATGGCACGCCGAATTTGCCGACGATGCCGAGATGGGCGATCA
>PGXP01000056.1 GCA_002839205.1 Spirochaetae bacterium HGW-Spirochaetae-9 | reverse complement strand
TCCGGGAGAGAAGAGAAGATATTCTGGCCCTGGCCTCACACTTCCTCAAGCAGGCAGCCAGAGAGACCAACAAGCAAATCAGCGGCTTTTCCGATTCAGCCGTGGAAACCATGCTGTCCTATGCATGGCCAGGCAACGTCAGGGAGCTGGAAAATGCTGTCGAGAGGGCAGCCGTCATGACGAGGCATCATGTGATCACGGCCGGCGACCTGATGCTCGGCGGAAAAGCCGAGGATGTTGACGAGTTCCGCGGCAAGAACCTGAAAGAAGCCATAAATACCTTCAAGTCGCACTTTATAAGAAAAGCCCTGGAATTACGCGGATGGAACCAGACTGAGACGGCGCGTGACCTGAAGATTCAGAGAACCTACTTATCACGATTGATAAAAGAGCTTAAAATTGCGCAACCCAAGGAGTAAGCTGTGGATACCAAAGCAAAAATCATAAGGCCAGAAACCAACGAAGAAGAGAAGGATCTAATCCATAAGATTTCTGATTTCATAAGCAGGAAAAGAGTACTATTTATATCGGCAGCCGCCGCTGTTCTTGGAATCGTGCTCATCGTCGGCATCTACACTGTCATTTCCAATTCAAAGGCCGAGAATTCTTCGCGCGCCATGGAAGAAGTGCGCACGCAGATCGCTACCTGGAACAATGAGACCGAAGAAGCGAAGAAAACTGAAATCGAGAACACCATCATGGCTGATCTTGACGATGTAGCGAAAAAATGGCCCAAGTCTTTCGCAGCACAGGAAGCACTCTTCACCAAGAGCAGCCTTTACGCCGTCAAACAAAACTGGGCCAACGCCGAAACCGCAAGCCTTGAGGCTGCCAAACGGCTTCCCAAGACTTATCTCGCCCCGCTGGCCCTTGAAAGCGCCGCGGTAGCCGCGGAAGAGCAGGGGAAGGCCGACATCGCCCTTGAGCACTACACTTCGATCATCACCCAGTACAAGGAAGACACGCCCAACCTCTCCCATGCATACTTCTCCATAGGCCGGCTGAGCGAAGCGAAGTCGGACTGGAAGGCCGCACTGGAGAACTACAACAAGGTACTCTCGGATTTTTCCAACACCGACTGGGCCCTCCTCGCCAAGGATAGGGTCATCTATCTCAAGGCTCAGGGCTACGACAAGTAAGGTTTTTCATTTCGACAGGAGAATAATGGAAGGGAAGGGGCTCGATGAAATTTAGTATTCGCTGGCTCCTTCCTTGCCTTCTCACGACAACGCTTATTGGCTGTGGATTGCCAACAGTAGCCTATCTCTACCCACCTAAAAGTATGACAGTCGAAAATGCGACTATACGCATTCAAAACGATAGTCAAAATTTCGAGACTTCTGAAGGCGGAACACAAACATTCAAGGGCATTGAAGTCTTTTATCGCATATATCAGGACAATTCTACAGCCTCTACTATGCTCTCGACTCTGGGTACACTCAGCGAATCCTATGATGAGAATCCGGATCGGTTCATCGAGGTTGCAACAGGTTCTAGCTATAAATTTATGCGTTTGCGCAATTCGGTCGACAGGATCCAGCCGCTTCTTTCCATCGCAGCCACTGATGATGCCACGTATTATATTCAATTGAATGGCTTGTCGAATTGGACTTTAACGAATGGTTCTACTATTCACAATGTCATCCGCACAATCAGCACGACATCGGATGATCGTTTTTACGCCAGGGATTTTAAAACTGGTGACGACGATTACGGGGGGACTACATCAGGTTCCGGTTCAACCTACTATATGGTCTTTTTTGCAGTCTCCTACGGGCAGGACCAAACGACAGTAGGGCAGAATGTCTACAGCATGCCCTTTATCCCCAGCAGTTACGTGACATACTAACAACTTCGTATAATGTATATTCTGTCTATTGTTATGTAAATCAATGTATACTATAGTCTGCAAGGCGTAAAACTCGCTGCTAACTAAAGCGCATCGAACAGGCGCACGATCCCAGAATCACCGACGAGAACCAGACTGGCTTTTCTGCGAACTGCCAGGCGCTCAAGAATGTTTTCTCTTTCAAGAGCCTGCTCCACGAGCCTGATAATATTTCTGTCTCCACCTCGTGCATCGTTCACCGTACATTCGACGGAATTTTTTTCTTTTTCCGTTCTGATAAATTCGTGGGGTCTTGCCGTGTTCAACCCTTTTTCGAGCTTCAACAGATCGTCGCTGTCGTGGGCAATGATGTGATACGAAGAGCCCCAGTAGAGCGATCCAATAGTATTCTTCCCTTCGTTCCGATGTTTGCCTATTCGGATATCGTTGACGATAATCCCGGCTGGCATGCATCGATTGAAAGCATCGATAAATGTCTCTCGATCATCGATTATTATTTCGCTTCCCATCCATACGGCCATGATGTCGTCATCTGACTCGATTCCAAGAGCCAGAGGCTGGCTGAATTCCATGCGTGGCAGCGGATTGAAGCCTTCAGTGTAACGTACAGGAAGGCCGAGCATGAAAAAAGCTCTTGTAAATATGCCTGATATCGAATGTAATGGATAAAAGGAGGCATTTTTTTCCTTTCTGAAGGATACCACCAGCCTGACATCCTCCATGGTTGTGGGAAAAACCCCTCCAAGAGAGAAAGCCGGGCGAGTCAGTACAGTTCCGTAGTTGGAACCGACTCTTTCGTTTTGGGCATGAGGCTGTTTACTTAATACTTCAATATGTTCACTATTAGATACTAAACTAAATTTGTCATTGCAGGATCCGCAGAGATGGTCACAATTGTCGACACATGAGGATGTCAGTTGGCCCAGATCGGATTTTTCCGATTCAGACTTAAAATAATTCTTATTTATAAAAAGAAATATATCGTTCCACGGGAGCGCAGTATCCTTGGGTTTTTTCTCCAGGAATTCAACCGTAGGATCATATCCTTCGGTGAGGAGTGTCTCCTTGAAGGCTTCTTTCCAAATATCCTTTTTAAAGTGTTCTTCCCAGGCATCGAGCCGCGCGCCTTTTCGATAGGCTGAGAGGATAATATCCCCTACCCTGTCGTCGCCCCTCGACACTATGCCTTCGATCAGAGCGGTAAAAGGAGAATGATACGCAATGGATATGAATTTATGGGGGCGAAGGGAATCCTTTATATAATAGATCGTATCAAGGGCTTCCTTTTCCCCCAGCTGGGCCTCTCTTTCATAAGGTGTGTGGGGCTTGGGTACAAAGGTTCCGATATTCACATTGAGGGCTATCCTTTCAACCTTGGCGACACGTTCGAGGAATTCGACGATAGCTTCCCCTTCCCCCCTTCCTCTCCCCGGCACAGGCAAGCCGATCATAAAATAGAACTTGGCGGATCTAAACCCGTAGCGTTTGGCTTCCTTAAGGATTTCCGCAATTTTATCGAAGCTGACCTGTTTGTTGATCGAGCCTTGCCAGGATTCCACCGGTGTCTCGACGGCGAAGGTGAGGCCTGATTTTCTTACTTCGGAAAGGCTTGCGAGCAAGGGTAGCGTGAAGGAATCAACCTTAAGGCTGGGCAGCTGGAAGGATACGAACTTTTCCTTCCATGTAGCGTTGAGACGATTGAAAAGACCGGCGATATCGGGATAATCGCCGCTGGAGAGGGAGGCTAGCGTAATTTCCCTGTAGCCACCATCCTCCACGAGGGCTTTGACTTCGGCCTCGATGCTGGCGATGGATTTTATCCGCTGAGGGCGATAGTAGTAACCGGCGTGGCAAAATCTGCAGCCATTGGGACATCCGCGCATTATCTCGACGCTGCCGTGGCTCTGTATTGTCTGAATGACAGGTATTGGATAGGCCGTGGATGCCGTGGAAAGCGAAAAATCGGAATAGACGGCGCGGTACGCAGGTTTTGCCGTGCCAGCCGTTGATGGTGGCATCCATATAGCCTTCGAGCTGCGTAGTCTTTCGAGAATGTCGCCGCGCTTCCCTCCCCTGCGCTTGATGGCGGCTATATCGAGCAATATGTCATAGAATTCAGCCTCCGCTTCCCCAATATAAACGGCATCCAGAAATTGTCCGAAGGGATGGGGATTGGTTATTGCCGGGCCTCCGGCAATAACCACAGGGTCGTCTTCCGTCCTGTCCTTGTTGAGGATCGGGATATCGCCAGCATCGAGAACAGCGAGAATATTCGTTGCCAAAAGTTCATACCCCAGGGAAAAACCCAGGATGTCGCAGTTTTTCAGCGGGATGCCGCTTTCCAGCGTGTAGAGGAGAAGACCTCGGCGCTTGAGGAGGGCTTCGAAATCGGGAGCAGGCGCAAACACCCTTTCGCAGACAAGGGAGTCTGAAAGTTTTCCAAGGTCGTTGTAGAGGATTCGGATTGCATTATTCGACATCCCGATTTCATAGAGGTCGGGAAAACAGAGAGCCATCCGCAGTCGTTTGTCCTCGGGCTGAATGGATGGATGAGACCCCAATTCTCCGCCCAGATAACGGGCCGGTTTCATGATCGAATAGAGATCCGAACCGAAGTCTGCAACAGGGTCGATAAATCGTTCATGTGTCACATTCTGTACCTTCGGGCAGAAATTCCCAAAAGAAGGCCGACAGCCGTCATTGCCGACCAGAGGGATGAACCGCCATATGAGATGAAATAGAGGGGTATTCCGGTTATGGGCATGATGCCGATGGCCATGCCGACATTGATGGTAAAATGGAAGAAGAACATACCAAAAAGTCCTGAGCAGACCAGCATCGAGTACTTGTCCTTCGTCGACTCGATAAGCGCTATTATGCGATAGAACAACAGGCCAAAAAATATGATCAGAATGACTCCGCCGAGCAATCCCCATTCTTCGGCGATTATTGAGAATATAAAATCGGTGCTTTGCTGGGGGATGAACCGTGCATGGCTCTGGGTTCCCTGCAGGTAACCCTTTCCCGCCAATCCTCCCGAACCTATGGCCGTCACCGATTGAATGATGTTCCAACCTGCTCCCTGCGGATCCACATTGGGGTTGAGGAAGACCATGAGACGCATGATCTGGTAGTCCTTGAGCACCTTATGAGCAAGGTAGGAAAGTACGATGGACAGATCGATTACGGAGAAAATATAGGTAAGCCAAAAATAGTATTTTTTCTTGAATGAGAGCCATCCCCATGCAGAAAGGCCAAGAACAATGAGGAAGAAATAGACAACGAGGTTTACCAGCAGCGTTCGCTGATAAAAAAGATCGATAAGGTTGCCTGGGCCGAAGAAAAATTTTCCTGCGAGGGGCAGTATGAGAAGCACAAAGGTGACAGCCATCGCCAGCACAATAAAAAGCGTATATCGGATGTCGATCTTTCCCATATAGAGCATGGCGACGAGAATGGGAAAGAAAACGAGGGCTGATCCGAAATCGGGCTGTGAGAGGATGAGAAGGACGGGTATGCTTATGATGATACCGCTCACGATGAGTCGATGAAAACTGCTCCTGTGTTCCGAGGCATCCAGATATCGGGCCAGGAAGAGTATGGTTGCTATCTTGGCGAATTCGGATGGCTGGATACCATAGCTTCCCAGGCCTATCCATGAGCGGGCGCCGTTGACGATCCGTCCGGCGAAACGTGTGTAGACGAGCACGAGGAGCAAGGCTATGTAGGCAAAAGCCGTATAGTCCTTGAGCCGTGAGATGTCGATCCCCATGGCTATAAAAACAAGAATTGTGCCCGTGGCTGCCCAAATCAATTGCTTGACATACTCGGTAGAGAAACGGATCCCTTCGGCATCGATGCCTGCCGAGGCAATCGAGAGGACGCCAATGCCTATGAGGGCAACCATGATGGCTAGGAGAGAAAAGTCGATGTCGGAGAGGAACTTCGGCATCTGTAAATGCTTCATTCTGCCCTCCCTCTCAACAGGGATCCCCTCAGGTTGACTCCAACGGCCTTGGCTGCTGTTTCTGCATCCTGGCCGGTGAAGGCTCCCTGGAAGATGACATTGGCGGCATAAGGTGCCCACCACTCCCATGGATTGCTCGCTTCAATCATTGTTACAACGATGATCTGATCCTCCGGCGCTGCGCCGTAGGGACCATAGGAGGCAAACCATGAATGCCATCTATCCTTTAGTCCGATCTCTGCCGTACCCGTCTTTCCGGCTACCTGGACAGCCTTTGTCGATACGGGCACCTGGGCCGAGCCTACAGTGATAACGCCTCTGAGCGCCGTGCGCACCTTCTCGAAAGTAGCCTTGCTGATCGTGGAACTGGCAATTGCTTCCCTTTCGATGGACTGTACGAGAGCCCCCGTTTCCGGATCTCGGATTTCCTTCAAAAGGTGGGGTTTGTAGATGACGCCGTCGTTTATTATCATCGCTATCATGTCGGCCACCTGGAGCGGGGTGGATAGCATGAAGCCCTGGCCGATGGATAGGTTCATCGTATCGCCGAGAGTCCAGCGTTCATTATAGGTCTGCTCCTTCCACTTGGGCGTTGGAACCATGCCTGAATTCTCGCCAGGAAGGTCTATCCCCGTGCGCTTGCCATAGCCGAAATCGCCGGCATAGCTCGCGATATTCTCAACACCGAGGTTGTCGCGTCCCACAATCCAAAAATAGATATCGCAGGATTGGGCCAAGGCTGCATTGAGGTTAAGAGAACCGTGGCCCGGACTGTGAACCCAACAGTTCCAGTCTCTGTTCCCGTAATCCAAAACGCCTCGGCAGGTGATCTTGGCTTCGGGGGGAAATGCTTTTTCTTCAAGAAGGGCTGTGGTGAGCACCGTCTTGAAAGTGGATGCAGGGGGATAGGACGACTGAATGGCACGATTCATGAGCGGATTGTTGGGATCAGCCAGGAGCTTGGCATATTCGTTGCCTGCCCTATTCGAGGAGAAGATGTTGGGATCATACCAGGGGTAGGAGACCATGGCCAGGATTTCTCCGGTAGTCGGCTTGAGCACGATGACCGAACCCATCCTGTTCCCAAGTGCTTTTTCCGCAAGGCGCTGCATTGATCCGTCTATCGTGAGAACAAGCCTTTTGCCGGGTTTTGGAGTTTCCACATCAGTCTGCTCAACAGCCAGATCCTTGCCCTTTACGTCCACAGTCTTGAGAAAGCGGCCATCCTTTCCTTTCAATATCGAATCATACATTTTTTCTATGCCATCTTTTCCGATCATATCGTCTTCGGAATAACCCTTGTTGAAGAGAATTTTATACTCATCTCTGCTGATCTCGCCGACATAGCCTAGAACATGAGCCAAGGAGCCGACATCGAGATATCGGCGCAGAGGTCTGGAATCCCAGTAGACGCCGGGATAGTCCTCTTTATGCTCGGCCAGCTGAGTGATCACCGAATACGTAGCCGAGGAGGTGATCGCTATCGGCTGATAGAGGTGATAATACTTTGGAGGGATTTTTTTGCGGATGCCCTCGATATCTATCCCGGTGAGGCTGGAAACGCGGGCGAAGATAAGATCCCGCTCGGCATTCGCTATTTCCGCCGGTATGATTTCGACGGAGAAGGCTTCATCGTTCGTCACGAGGGGTACGGTGTTGGTCCTGTCGTAAATTTCTCCTCTGGCGGCAGGAATTTTAACGGCTTGAAGGGCATATTTCTGCGCCTGGGCATCGAATTCGTTGCCTCTCATGACCTGGAGGTTGAAAAGGTATGCCGCATAGATCGAACAGAGCGTAATGACAAGGACCTTGAGCAGGGGAGTCCTGTCCGACCATTGCTGTTGGGTGCCACCCATCACGGCACTCCATTGGGCGCCTGTTTTCGGCAGTCGAAGGGTTTCACTCGGTCACTCTTTTTGTGACGAGGAACCGCTGCATCCTGTTCAGGAGCAGAAAAAGCAGAGGTGCCGAGGCGCCGTTAAGCACCGCCTCTATCCAGAAATGGTAATCGGACAGCGAATAGGCATTGATATGCTCAGGACCGAACAGGAGGAGCAGCAGAATGCTCGAGAAGCCCTTAACGAGGGTTCCCCCGAAGCCGATGAGGACAGGTATGAAAAAGGGGTCCATCGCCACTACCTGGCGCAACAGGGTGGCCGCGTATGCCGGTACTATGTAGAGAAAGGAAAAATAACCGAGAGGCGAAGACGACAGGAGGTCACAGACGATGCCGGCCAGGAATCCTGTGATTACTCCTTGGTTGTCCCTGTTCCTGTAGGCTACCCAAACAATGACGAGGAGGCAGAAATCGGGAATAACACCCCAAAAGAGGCCATTTTTGAGCCAAGTAGTCTGAATGATGAGGAATATCGAGGACAGAAGCGTGGAAGAAAGAATTGCACCAGTCATTTCCTGTCCCTTTCCTGGAGAACTGCCTTCGGAGCTGTATCCCCGGATGGCGCTTCGGTTTCCTTCTGAATGACAAACAGATATTCAAGCCTAGAAAAACTGAGTGAAGGTTCAAGGAGGATAAGAGCCGAACTCGAGTACTCGGGCATCAGTATCTCTTTTACCCTTCCAATGGCGAGGTCGCTGGGATATATGGAATCCAGGCCGCTGGTCACGACCATGTCACCTATCTGGATCTCCGCCGCGTTCAGTTTTGGAATATAACGCATCACAAGGGGGTTGTCCGCACTGCCCTGCCCGCTCACGAGGCCCTCGGCACGCGTCCTCGACAGCCTGGCGGATACGAAGAATCGCTGATCGAAGATTGGAAGCACGACGCTCGTCGCATTTCTGGCCTCGACGATCTTTCCCGCCAAACCTTGCATGCCGTTTTGAAAGGCTGCCACTGCCAT
>PGXP01000323.1 GCA_002839205.1 Spirochaetae bacterium HGW-Spirochaetae-9 | reverse complement strand
CCTGAATGTCGGTTCATGGGTCTCCCCGTTGAATTCCATGGATGCGTTCAACAGGTTCTCATGTGCATAGGCATATTGCTTCAACACACTGTGGTGGCTCGTAACCAAGGTGAGCGCCGCCTTCTGCACACAGTATTCGAGTATCGACCGGGCCAACGCGGATCCTTCGACCGGATCCGTACCACTTCCCAATTCATCGAAGATCACCAACGAATGGGAATCGCACGCCTGGAGGACCTCCCCAATATTGCGCATATGGCCACTGAAGGTGGAAAGCGACTCTTCTATCGACTGTTCGTCCCCAATATCGGTATACACGGCATGGAATATGGGCATGACCGTACCTTCTGCGGCAGGAACGAAATAGAAGTATTGGTGCATGAGGGCAAACAGCCCCACGGTTTTTATGGTTACGGTCTTTCCACCGGCATTCGGCCCACTGATCACCACAGCCTTGATACTCGGATCCAGATCGATGGAGATCGGTACCGCCTTGTCCTTGAGCAACGGATGCCGCGCTTGTATCAGCGAAAGCGTACCGTCCTTGCTCGGTATCGGACGGACACAGGCTCGCTTCGAAGCGTACCGCGCCCTGGCATACAGACTATCGGCATAGCCGATCCGCGTGGAAAGGTCTTCAATCACCGCCAACTGGTCCCTGACTTCCTGGGACAACTGGGCGAGGATCCGGGCTATTTCCATCTGTATCTGCTGCTGCGCCATCACAACCTGGTTGTTGAGTTCGACCAACTTGTACGGTTCCATGAAGACTGTCGCACCGGAACTGCTCGAACTGTGGATAATACCCTCGGTGCCGGAACGTTGGTCGTTGCGCACCGGGAGCACTACCCTGCCGTCCCTGAACACCGGTTGGATATTCATGGATGCATCGTTCTGGCGCTTCAGGAAATCCAAACTATAGGTCTGCCGTTCGGCTCGCCGTCGTTCCACTTCCTTCACCAACCGCACGATCGCGGGATGGGAAGACTTCACTACTCCCGGGGCCTCGAGCGTATCGTCCAGATGCTTGTACAATGTATGCAAGGCGCTATCGAAGGGTGTGAACAAATCCATAGCCGGTTTCCATACCACATCCCCCGGTGCCTCACCGGGTAATTTTCTCTGCATTCTACAGAATTCCGTGAAAATCCTGGCGGCATCCAGATACAAAGCCAGGTTGTACAGCTGTTCTCCGTCGAGACGGCCACCGGGAATCTTCAATTCGACGATGCTGTCACGGATCGATGGAAAAGATACGGGAGCGCTTTTCCCATAGGTACCCAAGGCCATGAGATCCTCGACAATATCCTGGCGTTGGGCCAGCTTGTCCACATCGGTGATGAATTCGAGATCCTGAAGTGTTTCCCGCCCCTCCTCGGAGAGGCACATGTTGCACAATTCCTCCAAGACT
>PGXP01000322.1 GCA_002839205.1 Spirochaetae bacterium HGW-Spirochaetae-9 | reverse complement strand
GGAAGATATCGCTGTGGAAAAGATCAAGGTCCTGCGTTCTATCGCGCCTGTCTCGGAATTCCACACCGGACGGTACGAGTCCTTGGGAGCAAACAGCGGGCATGTGGTCGACACTCCGACCTATGCCGCCCTGAAACTGTCGGTGAACACCTACTTTTTCGCAGATGTGCCGATCTATATCAGGACCGGGAAGATGCAGGCCGATGCCAAATCGCTCATCTATGTGAAGTTCCGCAATACGACCGGAAAGGTGATGCATGACGATTCGATCGCGGAGAACGGAGTGATCATAACGATCCATCCCGAGTTGACTATCGATATCAGCATGAATCTCAAGGAACCAGACACCTCCTGGAAATCCAAGCCCGTACGGTTCAGGTTCAACCAGGCCGAAACCTTCGGCGCCAATACGCCTGAAGCCTACGAGCAGATCGTGAAGAAGATATTGCAGGGGGACAAGAGCCTCTTCCCCTCCATGCGCGAGATCACCGAATCCTGGCGGATCGTGACCCCCATGCTGGAGCATGAACGTCATATGGAAGTATATCCTGTCAGAACCTTGCCACGATTCGCATCGGATTTGGCTAAGGATAACGGCTTCACCTGGTTCGACTGACAATCGGAGCGAGTGGAGCTGGACCATTCTCCAAGCGAAATGAAACCGCCTTGTACCAAAGGCGGTTTCAATATCAGTTCGGTCTGGTTTCCTGCAGGTGTATTACTCGTCCAGCAGCCGCTTGTCTCCTGAAATCTTCTGGATACCGGCAATATTCTGTGTCACTTCGAGCGTTCCCAGGTACTTGCCTGAATCGTCGCGTACGGCGAAATACCTGATATAGACGAACTTGTCACCCATGTGGATATGGAAATCGGCCACATCGCGCGCACCCGACTTGAAGTCGTTCAATATCCGTTCGACCACATGCATGCTGGCAGGTGGATGACAGTTTATGACCTTCCGTCCGATTATGGCGGTGGTCCTTGGGAATATCCTTTCGCTTGCTTGCGAAAAGTACCCGACCTCATCGTTCGCATCGACGAAGGTGATGTCGATCGGCAACGTGTTGAGCACTCTTGTGAGGACATCGGCTGTGAATTTTCCGGTAGGCAGGGTTACGACGCCCTGTTCGACTGCGGCCGAGACCGCAAGCGGTTTGGTTTCCGTCGGAGCCTTCCATGTCGGGTGGTCGGCCATGAGGCAATAGCCGAATTCCGCGCTTCCCTCGGAGATTTGACGCCAGTCGGTCGTGAAGAATACTTCGCTGACCATGGGAATGAGGATATTCTCCTCCTTGGAGATCATCTCAACAATCTTGTCCTTGACCGCATCAAGGTCCCTGAAGAAATTCTGTATCGTTTCGGGAGCAGGCCGTCCACCGGCAATCAGTTCGTCGAGGTTCTTGCGAACCAAC
>PGXP01000321.1 GCA_002839205.1 Spirochaetae bacterium HGW-Spirochaetae-9 | reverse complement strand
CAGGGCGTTGAACATTGAGCTGACAATACCGACTGCCAGCGTATTGGCGAAGCCTTTGACTGAACCGGATCCAAGTTGGGAGAGCACAAGCGCAGCGATGATCGTTGTTACGTTTGCATCCATGATGGTCCAGAAAGCTTTGGCGAACCCCGCTTTGACGGAAGCTGCCGCGCTCTTGCCGTATGCCAATTCTTCCTTGATACGCTCAAGGATAATGACATTCGCATCGACTGCCATACCGACTGTGAGGACCAGACCAGCAATACTGGTAAGGGTCAACGTCAAGTTGAACGCAGACAATACGGCAAGCAGGATCACAAGGTTGAACAACAATGCGATATCGGCATACAGACCGCTACCCTTGTAGATGACGATCATGAATATGAAGACCAGGCCGAGACCGATCAGGATCGCAACCAGACCGGCACTGACGGTGTCTTCACCAAGCGAGGCTCCAACGCCCTGCTGGCTGACAACGACCAACTCGATCGGCAATGCCGCGGTCTTCAGGACAATCGAAAGGTCCTGCGCCTCGGCTTGACCGAATCCAGTGATCTGGACGCTGTTGCGGATAGGTTCGGTGATGGTGGCCATAGCCTTGACCTTCCCGTCCTGCACAACAGCCATCAATTCTCCGGTATTCGTCGAAGTCAATTTGTAGAAGATTTCACCACCGGTGGAATCAAGCTCGAAATTGACCGTCGGTTGACCGGTGATCGGGTTGGTTCCTGTCACCGCATTGGCGATATGGATACCATCGAGACCAATCTCCTCGTTGATGACCACGTAGCTGGACAATTCGTCCAGACCGTAGTTGTCATTGACGTAGTAACCGGTCGCGACTTTACCCGCAGGGAGGAAATCGGGTTGCTTCAACTGTCCGGCATCGGTAAACACTTCACCAGGATTCTCGGTGAAATAGGTATTCAGCTGGGTAGTCATTTCCTGATCGACAATCTGGAAGGTCAACGACCCCTTGCCACGAAGGAAGGAATTGACCCGCTCCGGGTCGGCCGCACCAGGAATCTCGATAAGGATCTGGTCGGTTCCCTGGATCCGGATATCGGGTTCGGTGACACCGAACTGGTCGATACGTTCATTGAGGATCGCAATGTCCTCGTTCAGCAAAGCCGTGACATCCCCTCCCGACAAGCGGGTACCGGTCTTGGCTTCGTACGCATCCACGTCGGCTTCAAGGAGAATACTCATACCACCACGGAGATCGAGACCCAATTGCAAGACTTTGCCGCTAAGGGTCTTGAGTTCCAACAACTGCGATCGATAGTTGTTCTCCAAGGCATCGAACAGGTCCTGTTCGGTATAGAAACCCCTGAAGACAGACTCGACAGTCCAGGAACGGGGAACATCCCGCTTCATTGACTTGTAGTTATCCTTGGCGATGGGAATCAGGAAT
>PGXP01000055.1 GCA_002839205.1 Spirochaetae bacterium HGW-Spirochaetae-9 | reverse complement strand
ATCGGCTGCGGGCATGTCAATCTTGTTTATGACAGGAAGGATCTCCAGGTCGTGCTCGAGCGCCATGTACATGTTGGAGAGGGTCTGGGCCTGAACGCCCTGGGTGGCATCGATGACGAGGATAGCCCCCTCGCAGGAGGATATGGCCCTCGATACCTCGTAGGAAAAGTCCACGTGGCCGGGCGTGTCGACAAGGTTGAGGGTGTAGGTATGGCCATCGGCAGCCTTATAGGGCAGGGTTATTGCCTGGCTCTTGATGGTGATGCCCCTTTCCCTTTCGATATCCATATTGTCGAGCATCTGGTTCTGCATCTTCCGCTGATCCACCAGATGGGCTTTTTCGATAAAACGGTCGGCAAGCGTCGATTTCCCATGATCGATATGGGCGATGATACAGAAGTTCCGGATGAGTTCCTTTTCGTGCATGGCTGTACTCTACAGGAAAACGCCTTTCTACGCAATTGTGCCTTGAAAATGCCTGCCGGCCGAGGCATAGTATCCATCGTCATGACACGATTCAAGGACCTTCCGCGCAACGCCCGCTCATGCATCGCCATGGAGCCTTTCTGGGCATTTTTCGGCCCCATGATCGCCTACTACATGCCCCTCTACCAAAGGCATCTCGGCTTGAGCGAAGTGCAGATGGGTCTTGTCAATTCGATCAACATTGCGGCCGGGCTCTTCTTCTACAGCCTCGCCTCCCCGATAACGAACAAATTCGGCCGGCGCAATACAAGCATGTGGTTCGACTTCATCGCCTGGCCCCTTTCCCTTGTGCTGTGGGCTCTTTCGAGGAGCTTTCTCTGGTTTGTCCTGGCGGCGGTGACAAACGCCGTGGTGCGGATCGTCATCGTTTCCTGGAACCTCCTCATCTCGGAGGACGCGAACGACGAACAGCGATCGACAATTTTCGGCTTGATAAATATCATAGGCACTTTTGGCGGCCTCACCACCCTTATGGGAGGCATGATCATAGCCCGCTTCGGCATCGAGCCGGCCATGAGGGCAGTTTTCTGGGCAGGAGCCTTCACCCTGACGGCCATGTTCATCCTGCGCTTTTTAGGCACGAGAGAGACTAAGACAGGAGTCTACATAAAGGACAGGACTAGGGCCGAACCCTTCCTCCGCCTTTTCGTCCAGCAGATTCCCAAGGCTGGCCACGCGCTGCGCGACCCTTTCTTCCGCAGGATGACGGGCATCTATGTCATCGCCAATGCCGTCATATCCATAGACTTTTTCCGCATCCTCTACATGAAGGACGTCAAAGGCCTCTCTTCCTTCACCGTCTCGGCCCTGCCCGCCCTGAGCGCCCTCGCTTCATTGGCCATTTTCTTCATCATCCTTCCCCGGCAGAAGGCCATGAAGCACAGGGAACACCTGGCCAATGCCTTTCTCGCCTGCCTCATCGCCCAGCTTCTCTTCATCGTGATGCCCAAGGCTTCCCCCTTCTCGGCCATCCTGATTTTTCCCAGCCTCCAGGCATCCTATGCCCTCCTCCTGACCTTTCGCGATACCCTCTTCATGAACGGTACCGACCCCGAGCAGAAGAGCGATCGCTTCAGCCTGATCCAAGCCCTCATGATGCTGTTCAGCATACCGGTGGGCTGGCTGGCCGGGCTTCTCTATTCGGCAGCCCCCCAGCTTCCCTTTATTCTGGCTGTCCTTCTCTATGCCGCAGGGTTTATATTGGCGCGAGGCTTGCGTGGCAGCGAAGCACAAAGAGGCTAGTGCGATGAACCTTGGAAATCTCATCACCGACGCCCCCGTTGAGGCGGGCAGGCTGCGATTCTCCGCCGAAGCCTCTGCCAAAATTCCCGCCGAATACGTCCTCGTCTGGATGCAAAAAGCCCAGCGAAGCCGCGACAATCCCGCTCTCGACCTGGGCTTCCACCTCGCCAACGGCCTGGGACTTCCCCTCCTCGTCCTCTTTGTAGTCACCGATTATCCAGGAGCCCTCTCGCCTCACTATAGATTTATGCTTAAAGGCCTCGAGGAATGTGCCGCCGACATCAAAAACAGGGGAGCGCATTTTTGCCTGGAGACAGGCGACATGGCCGCAACAGTGGCTAGCTATGCCCGTGAAGCCGCCATCATCATCGCCGACGAAGGCAAACTCTCCTTCGAATGCCGATGGCGCGAAGACCTTGCCTCCCGTCTTGCGGACGGGAGCAAGGCAGGCAAGGCTCCTCCTCTCATCCTTGTGGAAACCGAATCCGTCGTGCCGCCGCTCGAGGCCAGCGACCATCTGGAATGGTCGGCAGCCACCATACGGCGAAAAATATCGGCCAAGCTCCCCTTCTACCTCGGGGAAGCAGCGCCTGTGCAGGAATGCCATATTGCAGGACACGGCACTGATTATCCCTCACACGATGATCTTTTCATGAAATATTCAGGTGGCAAGGAAGAACCAGTCGTTGGAAAACCCTCCACGGCATTCGGAAGACTCCTCTTTCTGCAGCGGACGACTGCTGCTCCTGGATGGAAAGCCGGGATGGCAACCTTTGCCGACTTCGTAGGCTCGGGCGGCCTCGAGCGCTATGACCACGACAGGAATGACCCCAGCCTCAAGGGGCAGAGCGGGATGAGCCCCTGGCTTCATTTCGGCCACGTTTCACCCGTGGCTCTCGCCCGCGTGGCCTTAGGGCATTCCGAGACCTCGGCCCAAGTCTATATTGAGCAGCTCGTCGTGAGGAGGGAATTGGCCCTCAATTATGTGCTCTTCAATCCCCGCTACGACCGCTATGAATCGGCAGCACCCGAATGGGCGAAGCTGAGCCTCGCCGCAGCGCGCGGCAGGAAGGCCCTCTACACCGCATCGGACCTCGAAGCCGCGCGCACCGAGGACCCCTATTGGAACGCGGCGCAAAAGGAGATGATCCTCACGGGAAGGATGCACAATTATATGCGCATGTATTGGGGCAAGCAGATCCTTGCATGGTTCCCGAATCCAGCGGAAGCCTTCGATATCGCCCTCGGCCTGAACGACACCTATTCCCTCGACGGAAGGGATCCGAACGGCTATGCCGGCATCGCCTGGTGTTTCGGACGCCACGACCGCCCCTGGCCAGCACGAGCCCTTTTCGGTACTGTACGCTCCATGGTGGCCTCAGGTTTACGGCGAAAATTCGATGTGGAACGCTATACGGCTGAAGTGGATACTCTATATACTGACAGAGTAAAGGAGACATCATGAATCTGAAAGAACTTGCGTATGTGGAAAAAAAAGGCAGTATCAACAGTCCTGAAATCGTCATCTATTCTCTGTCGACCTGCGGCTTCTGCAAGAAAGCCATGTCCTTCCTCGATGACAAAGGATTCTCCTACAAGTATATCCATGTCGACCAACTCCCTTTGGAAACAAAAAACGAGATCAAAAAGATTCTGAAGGAAAAGTTCAACGAAAACGTAGCCTTCCCCTTTGCCGTTATCGATGACGCTTCACATCTCGTCGGTTTCATACAGCCCGACTGGGTGAGGACACTCGGGTTGGCGGAGGGCAAATGACGGAAAAAACGGCGGAGCAGACGCGCTTGTTCTCGCGGATGGTGGCGCAGAAGCAGGGCTGGGAACTGAATCCGGACGAGTCATTCTATGAAACACTCATCGATGGACTGACGGCCAACTATAATCGCTATGGCTACTATCTTTGCCCCTGCAGGGACTCGGAAGGCTCGCGTGAAACAGACAAGGACGCGATCTGTCCCTGTGTCTGGTCGAAACTCGATGTCCCTGAATTCGGCAACTGTTTCTGCGCCCTCTACATCTCGAAGCAGAAGCTCGCATCGGGCGAAGCCCCCGGGTCAATACCGGACCGGCGCTACGAATCGTGACACGATGACCGGGCTGGCTTCATGATCTACCTGGACTGGGCTGCCACAACGCCGCCCGATCGGGACATTCTCAACAAGGCTCTCGAAGAATCCCTTGAAAGCTATGCCAATCCGTCGAGCCCCCATGTCGCGGGAAAGGCAGCCAAGATGAGCCTTGAGCGTTCGCGAGCCTCTTTTATAGCCTCTCTCGCCACCCTTGCCGCCCCAGGAACCATCGATCCGCGGGGAAAGATCGCCTTCACCGCTTCGGGCACGGAGGCCGATCAGATACCTCTTCTCTCCCTCTTCAAAACGCTGAAGAAGAAGCGATTTCAAGGCTCTGATGAAGGGGGTGAAGTTCACCTTATCGTCTCCGCCATCGAGCATTCGGCGATTCATGCCCAGGCAGAAGCCTTGTCGCAGCTCGGCTTCAGCCTTACCCTCGTCAAACCCGACAGCGATGGATGTATCCGGCCTTCGAAGATAGCCGAGGCTATTCGGCCAACGACAAAGCTTGTTGCGGTGATGACGGTGAACAATGAGACAGGCGCCATTCAGGATATAGAAGCCATTGGCAGCGCCATCGCCTCGGCCACATCCAGCCTCCGCCTGCCCAAGGCTCCCCTCTTCCATGTTGACTGCGTTCAAGCCTTGGGCAAGGTACCCTTCACTCTCTCAGGCGGCCAGATCAGCAGCGCGGCTTTCTCCGCCCACAAGATCGGAGGTCCCAAGGGCGTAGGAGCCCTCTGGCATGCCACACCCATCGACCCCCTTTGCGTCGGCGGCGGCCAGGAGGAAGGCATCCGCTCAGGTACGGAGAACATCTTCGGGATCGCTGCCTTCGCAGGTTGCGCAGCGGCTGCCGCCGCTGCCTTTGAATGGCGCATCGCCCATGCCCGAATCCTCGAGGCGCGTCTTCTCACGGGGCTCGGTTCCTTCTCCGGAGCTCAGGTTGTACCGCTGAGCCGCAAGGCCGGCGATCTCCGCTGGAGCCCCTGGATCGTATCGGCAGCCTTTCCTGGTCTTGGGGGCGAAGTTCTTGCCCGTGCCCTCTCCGACGAAGGCATTGCCGTCTCAACAGGTTCGGCCTGCTCCCATACCGGCAAGGCCAAAGGCCGCCGCATTCTCGATGCCATGGGCCTTCCTGCCGATATCGCTTTTTCAGCCATCCGGGTATCCTTTGGACCGACTACAAGCCCGGAGGACATCGACATATTCCTCCAGACAGCAGGCGACTTGTATCGCAGACTGAAAACCTGATACAACAGCATCACCATGGAAATCCTCTACCTCATCAAGCCCGGAGAAATACTGCTCAAGAAAGAGAATCAGAAGGAATTCACGCGGCGCCTCGTGCAGCAATTGCACAAACGCCTGAGCGGGACAGGCTGCAGGATAGAGGAGTATCCTGGCCGTTTCTTTCTCTTTATCGAAGAACAATACGCCGAACGCGCCGAGTTCGTTCTGAAGCGCTGTCCTGGCCTTAACGGCTGGTCGAGGGCGTTCATGTGCCCCAAGACGATTGAAGCTATCCTGGAAGCGGCTGCAAGCATCGCGGCAAAAGCCGTCGCCGCAGGAAATGCGCGATTCAAGGTTGAAACCCGGCGATCGGATAAAAGCTTTCCCCTCGGGAGCTATGCGATGTCGGCGAAGGCTGGCGAATTCATACTCGAACGATTTTCATCCCTCGCCGTCGATGTCCACGAACCTGATTTTGTCGTCACCATCGAAATCAGGGAAAGGGCTTACGTCTACGGGCACACGGAATCGGGACCACGGGGCTTGCCCTCAGGCACCAGCGGCAAAGGCCTTCTCCTCCTTTCGGGCGGCATCGATTCGCCCGTTGCCGGCTACATGATGGCCAAACGGGGCGCTCCCCTGGAATGCGTCTATTTTCACGCCTATCCGTATACTTCCATGGAGGCCCAAAAAAAGGTGGAAAGCCTGGCGGTGAAGATCGCCGCATGGTGCGGGTCCCTGCGCCTATGGGTCGTTCCCTTTACCGATGTACAAATTCATATCAAGAAGCTGGCTTCTGAGGATGCGACGACGATCATGCTCCGTTCCGCCATGATGGAAGCCGCCGACATCCTCGCCTTCAGGATTGGCGCCGACGCCATCATCACCGGCGAAAGCCTCGGCCAAGTGGCGAGCCAGACGGCAGAGAACATGGCGATAACCGAAGCTCCCTCCCATCATCCCGTCTTTCGCCCCCTCATCGGAATCGACAAGGAAGAAACGACGATTATGGCAAAGCGGATCGGCACCTATGAGATTTCGATTCTGCCCTATGAGGACTGCTGCGTGCTCTTCTCGCCGAAGCATCCGCTTCTGAAGCCTTCATTCAAGGAACAAACCAAGGCATACAACGATTTAAGGCTCACGGCTCTCATCGAGGAAGGCCTCGCGAAGGCGGAAAGGTTTGTCTATAAATACAAGGATGTACTGGAGGCTTTCGGCTTTTCGCCATGACTGGCTCCTCGGAAGCGTTCAAGTTCCTCGGGCGTGTTGATGTTGAAGAAAAGCGACCAATCGGGGCTGAAGCGCTGTACCTCATCCTCGGGTATAAAAAGAACTGGCAGGTCCTCGAAGAGATCCTTGAAGGAAGGGCGGCGCCCGCCTGTGGTCGAGGCTCGCGAAAAAAGGGTCTCGAGGCGCGGGATGAGGCCACGATGGTAAAAAGCATGGAAGGGTTCGAAATGCAAACCGAAGCGTGCCAGGGCGGCCAAAGGGCGCTCGCCTAAAGCTCGCTCGCCAAAGGCCTCGGCAGCCTCAATTTTATCTCGGAGGAAGGCGGCGAACTCGGGCGAAAAAGCGGGCATATCGCAGGCTGTCAGGTAGATCCATTCGCTCGATGAGCTTGCAAGAGCGGCATGGAGGCCCGAAAGAGGACCGAAACCCGGGCGAAGGTCGTCAAGAGTCCTGATTCGCGGCCTCTCGTCCGCTGCCCCTGCTCGACCGGCCGTTTGGGAAGCAAGCTCGGTGTAGAACTCAGGCCACTTGGTCAGCACGAGGAGTTCTTCGAATACACGGCCGAGACGCCGCGCCAAGGCGGGGCCGATGGGGCCTTCAGGGCCTTCGATACCTTCTTTTGCCACGGTGCCGAGGCGTCTGCCCTCGCCCCCGGCGAGAATGGCGGCGCTCAAAAAGCGGCCCTCTGCCGCGACGTTGATCATGGTTTATCAGTATGCCTTGATTTCCTGAGAGCGGCAATTGGTCGTTCTATTCCAGGTACATAGTGCGTTACTGCTGAAAATCAGCTCATTTCAAACCAGAGGCAACGTTGTCGGCGAGGTGCCTTCGTCCACGGTTGATATCGCGGTCCGTTCTTTCTCCGCTTCCCGGACATCGAGCTGTTTCCCTCGTTCCTTCATGGTACGGACCTTGTCTGCCAGTTGCCGCTTGGCCTTGCTGTGGCGATAGCTGCCAAAATAGATGAACAGGGAGTAGACGATCCCAAAAGCAAAGCTGAGAGCGCTCACTGCCACTACGGATACATTTTCGATAAAGCGTATCCCCAGCAGGTCAACCGAGGTCGTATAGCCGATATTGGATGAAACCAGCAGGGCAAGAAGAACAAGCAGAATTACACTTACAATGACTCGAATCATGGTTTTATTTCCTTATAATTCCTTCGTCTCAGATACAAGATAGCCTGAAATTTCGGCCAGATCTGTTCGGTAACGCACATACCCTCACCCCGTTCGATCTATCGTATGTGTCCTACCGAACGGATCAGATAATTGGACCGTTGTACGATCAGCATGTCAAATGTATGAACGATCTGGAACAGGATTCCAGGAAGGAGACGGAAAATGGCAAGGAAAATGAGGATTGTGCTGCTTTCGGCCGCAATGACTGTCCTGATGCTGAGTCTGGCAGCCTGCGCAGGCAGCCCTGCCCCTGAGGCCAAATCGAAGGCGGGACCGGCGGCATACGTACCGGAAACCAAGGTAAAAAAGGCATACCAGGTTCTCAATGACGGTATGTACGTGCTGGAAGGCGTCGTCAGGACGGAAGACGGACAGTTGGCTGATTGCGATATCGAGGAGATGAATACGATGCTTGTCTGGGGCAATTTTGCCTCGAACAAGATCACCAAGGACGAGATGGCAAAACTCGGTGAGGATAATACTTTTACCGCCCTGTTCAAGGGGCATGGAACAGCCGTTCCTACTCAGTTTGCCAAATATGTCCAGGTTGGAGACGTCGTCTTCACCGCAGGCGCCGATGCCAACGGACAGATCATCTATACCTCGGAAAAGACCGGTGAGGTGGTGTCCCATTTTGCCAAGAGCGAAGAAAACATCGCGTGGTTTTTCATGGAAATGCGTTTCGGCAATTACTGGCTGCTGAAAAAGGTCGACAAAAGCTATGAAAAGTTTGAAATCGCGGCTTTTTTCCAGGATATGCCCGGCGCTACCCTCGAGAAGAACAAGAGTCAGAACAAAAAGTACTGCAAGCATTGGGATAACTGGGTGCCGAATATTTACAAGATTGAAACCTTTTTCAAGACAAACGGCTTTATTCCCGGAAACTTCCGACAGGGCGCCGATGGGCAGTGGGCCGTGGCGGACGTGATCACCGGGGCCACGATTACGGAATTCGACGGATACGCCGGAATCCTGTACAAAGCGAACAGCAAATAATCGCTTCACTGGAACCGATCGGCGATCATTGCCGAGTAAAATAAAAAACGGGCTGCTTGGCGATGTACGTCGCCGGCAGCCCGCTTTCATATACATTTCACTATCCCCAAGGGGAATCGAACCCCTGTTGGCGGGATGAAAACCCGCTGTCCTAACCGCTAGACGATGGGGACATACATTAAGGGAACTTTCGTCCCATGTCCGGGCTGCAAACTACCAAGAAATGCCTCGCCTTGTCAATATCTCCTGTTCTGCCAGGTCGAAGCCCGACTGATAGATCTAGAAGTCCTCAAGGGCTAATTTTTCCTTGATTTTCGA
>PGXP01000054.1:9878-10666 GCA_002839205.1 Spirochaetae bacterium HGW-Spirochaetae-9 | reverse complement strand
TTCGATCCCTTCCTCCTCCTCGACCATTTCGGATCGGACAATCCCAAAGACTACCTGCCAGGCTTCCCCTGGCATCCCCACAGAGGGATCGAGACGGTTACGTATCTCTTGGCCGGCAAGGTTGCCCACGGCGATTCCATGGGCAAAAAAGGCATCATCGGCCCAGGAGACGCCCAGTGGATGACGGCGGGTTCGGGCATAATCCATCAGGAGATGCCGGAACCGGGAGCCGACGGCAAGCTCATGGAGGGTTTCCAGCTCTGGGTGAACCTGCCTGCCGCTCTCAAAATGACGGAGCCCCGCTACAGAGCGGTTGAAGCAGGCGAAATTCCCCGCTTCAAGCAGGATGGCTGCGAATTGGCCATACTCGCCGGCGAATTCGACGCGGGCACCTTCATAAAGCAAAAAACCGGAGGCGCTTGAGCCTTGAAGCCAAGGCGACGAGCCTTGGCTTCAAGGCGGACAAAGCCTCAGGCTATGCTCGCGAACTCCGGAAGTTCGGCTATAGCCTGCCTGATCGATTCCGTGGACAGCTCGAGGTTGCTGAGCTTCCCGGCGAAGTATTCGGCATAGCCCTGCAGGTCGAGGAGTCCATGCCCCGACAGTCCGAAGAGAATCACCTTTTCCTTCCCTTCTTCCTTGGCTTTCCTGGCCTCGCGTATCACCTGGGCCACGGCGTGGCTCGTCTCGGGAGCGACGATGATGCCCTCGGCCCTGGCAAAGGCGACCGCGGCGTCGAAGCATTCGAGCTGAGGCACTGCCCTCGGCGACAACAAGCCCAAGTGCGC
>PGXP01000054.1:0-9767 GCA_002839205.1 Spirochaetae bacterium HGW-Spirochaetae-9 | reverse complement strand
CCCCGCCACGTCACCGAGATCGTAGGCGTAGCTGCCCTTGGTGAGGCTCGGGCATGATGTCGGCTCGACGGGGATTATCTCGATTTCGGCCCCGGCGATCTTGTCGGCGACGAAGGGGAAGGCGAGCCCGGCGAAATTCGAGCCCCCGCCCGCGCAGGCGATTATCGCGTCAACTTTCCTTTCGCCGAATTTATCCAGTTGTTTTTTCGCCTCGAGGCCGATGATGGTCTGGTGGAGCATCACGTGGTTGAGGACGGAGCCCAGGGCGTAGCGGGTCTCGCCCGACCTGTCCGTGACAGCCGCTTCCACAGCCTCGCTGATGGCTATGCCGAGACTTCCGGGCGATGCCGGATTCTTGCGAAGAATAGTTCTGCCGGCCTCGGTGGTGTCGCTGGGGCTGGGGATGCAGGTTCCTCCCCAGGTTTGCATCATGAATTTCCTGTAGGGTTTCTGCTCATAGCTGGATCGTACCATGTACACCTTGCATTCAAGACCGAACTGGGCGCAGGCGAAGGAGAGGGCCGATCCCCACTGCCCGGCTCCCGTTTCGGTCGTGAGCTTCCTTATGCCGGCCACCTTGTTGTAGTAGGCCTGGGCGACGGCGGTATTGGGCTTGTGGCTGCCGGCAGGCGAAACACTCTCGTTCTTGTAGTATATTCGCGCGGGGGTTCCCAGCGCCTGCTCAAGACCATAGGCGCGATGCAGGGGAGAAGGCCGCCAGCGGTACAGGATGGCGAGCACTTCCTCCGGAATATCGATCCAGCGCTCCGAAGACATCTCCTGCTCGATGAGGTTCATGGGGAAGACGGCTGCAAGCTGCTCGGGACTCACAGGCTTTCCGTCGGCACCGAGGGGCGGCAGGGGCGGCGTGGGCAGGTCGGCGGCCAGGTTGTACCACTGCCTGGGCATCTCGCTCTCGTCGAGGCAAATCTTCGTCATCATGTCGTCCTCCAGGGAGATTCGTTTCTATCGATAGAAACCTTATAGAACAGTCCCAATGTTTCTGTCAATAGATACATCGCACTTTTTCTCATTTTAAATGAAGGCCTCATCCTGGTCCGTCTTGACGAATATGACCAATGGTCATTAAATTACTATTGGTTATACAAGGAGAGCCGATGGGCATCGAAGAACGCAAGCTGCGGGAAAAAGAAGAGCGTCACGCCCTTATCATCGAAAACGCAAAAAAACTGATAATCGAGCATGGTGTCGATTACCTGACGATGCAAACCTTGGCTGAGATCAGCGAACTGAGCAAGGCCACCCTCTACCTGTATTTCGAGAACAAGGACGCGATTCTCATGGAGATACTGGAGAACGCAGCCTCGGATTTCGTCAACTTCGCCCGCTCGCGCATCCCTGGCGGCTCTTCAGGCCTCCAGTCCCTTCATGCCCTGTGGATGAGCTATCTCAAGCTTTTTGGAGAATCACAGGACATCATCGTGTTGACGGGGATCAAGAATTATATCGATCCACAGTTTCCCCTCGGCTCGGAGGAAGGAGGATCGCGTTTCGGCAGTGCGATGGGAGAGATGCTCGCCCTCATCGTGGAGGTGCTCAGGAAGGGTGTCAGCGACGGTTCCCTCGAAAAAATACCCGACCCCGAACGCCTCGCCTATACGATCATCATGATCGCCACTTCCATCATCGACAGCGAAACCCGCCTGCCCCGACTCCAGAGAGACCCGCGGAAAATCAGCCTCGCCATAAGGGAGACCTTCGAGATACTGCTTCGGGGCCTCGCCGCCGAGGGCTCCGATCGCTCATTGCTTACCTTGACGGCATTATAAAGGAATTTCTATGGAGAAGCTTTTCAAGCATCCTAAATGGATTGTGGCGATTATCGCCCTGATCACGGTGTTTTTCGCGCTGCAGATACCGCGGATTCAGCTGGACAACAACAACTTCCGCTTTGTGCCGGACAAGGATCCCGAAAGGATCGCCCTGAAAAAGGTGGATGAGGCCTTTGGCAGCCAGATCGTGATCCTCGTAGGTTTGGAGCGCCGGCACGGCTCGGTGCTCGAGGCCGATTTTATTGAAAAGCTGCGCGAATTTGACAAGAAAATTGCCGATATTCCCATCGTCGACGCCACAACCTCCATCGTCTCCACCGATTACCTCACCGGCGAGGGGGACGCTATCGTCGCCCAGGACCTCGTGCCGGAAAGCTTCGGCGGCACCGATGCCGAACTCGCCGAACTCAAGGACAAACTACTGAGCTGGGATCTCTACAGCCGGGCCCTCGTCTCCGAAGACTTTTCGGGCACACAGATGATCATTTTCCTCGACATTCCTCCGGAAGACGCAGGCAAGCCCGAAGTGGTAGCGGTTCACAAGGCCATAAAACAGTACGCCACCGAAACGGACTTTCTGGACACCAACGTCTACATCACAGGCATGCCGGTATTCAGCTCCGTCGTCAACGACGCCACCCGTGCCGACCTCATCGTTCTGGTTCCCTTGGTCATCATTGTTGTCGTATTCGTGCTCTTCATGTCGTTCAGGCGGCTGAGCGGCGTCCTTCTGCCCCTGCTTACCGTTCTGGTTTCCGTATTATGGGCAATAGGCGCCATGCCCCTCTTCGGGATCAAACTCTCCATCCTGTCCACCGTGCTCCCTGTCATACTGGTAGCTGTGGGGAGCGCCTATGGCATCCATGTCGTCAGCCATTATTACGACGAGATAGCGGGTAAAAAGCATCTGAGCGAGGCCGAACACCGCGCCATTGTGTTGGCGGTACTCAGGCGGATCGGCAAGCCCGTCCTTCTCGCGGCGCTTACGACCTTCGCGGGATTCGCGTCGTTCTGCTTCACTCAGGTGATACCTATCTTCGAGTTCGGTATCTTCGCAAGCTTTGGTGTCCTCGTCGCCTACGGTATCTCCATCACCCTCATCCCCGCCATCATCATCATCCGCGGACCCGTCCGAAAACTCCCGCGCTTCAAGACCTCGGAAATTGAGCCCGGCGAAGAAGACCCCCTGAGTGGAGCCATCGCCGATGCTCTCGGCCATGTCGCGGCCAAAAGACGAACCGTGCTGTTTGCAGCCCTCGTCATCGTTTTCCTGTCGGCTGTCGGCCTCAGTCACCTCATCATCGACAATGTTCTCGTCGAATACTTCAAGCCCGACACCGATGTCGCCCGCTCCGACCGTTTTATCCGCGAGAAGTTCGGCGGCTCCAAATCCCTGAGCCTTGTCGTCAGCTCGGAAATCCCAGGCGAAGTCCTGCGCCCCGATGTCCTTGCCGCCATGGACGGGCTCGCCCTCTACCTGAAGGAACATGTTCCCGAAGTGGGCAAGACCAGCGGCTTCACCGACCTCATCAAGCGGGTGAATCAGGTTTTCAACGCCGACGAGAGCCCCGAGGGCATCAAAGCCATGACCGCTCAGCCGGCGACTGATGGGGGCGACATGGCCTTTGGATTCGGATTTTCCGAACCCGGCGAAGAGGCTTCTCCCTCGCCCGGGCCAGGGACTGATGCCCTTCAACCCGGGGATGGCGCAGTATTCGTAAGCCCAGCTGAAAGCATGGATTCCCTCGCCATGGTTGCCCTCCTCAACAAAGCCATCGCCGAAAAAGGCGGGGAGGAACTCAGCGCGCGGGATCTCGTAGGGAGCCTTTCACGGCTTACGAATTACAGGGGCGCTTCCTATTACGAAATACCCGTCGACCCCGCCCGCTATGGGAAGACGACGATGGACGAGCTGAAAGGCCTCATCTCCAACTACCTTGTGCTATTATCCGGCAATATAAGCTCCTACGCCGACGACCCCCTCGAACCCAAGGCTATCAGAATGGACATACAGCTCAGGACAGTCGGCCAGATCGATACCGACAGGGGCATAGCCGCCATGAAGAGCTATATCGATGAGCGTTTCCCCAAGGATGTCAAGGTCGAAATCGCCGGCACGGCACTCGTTGAAAAATCGCTCAACAGCCTCGTGGTCCAGTCCCAGCTCATATCGGTAGCCCTCTCACTCGTGATGGTTTTTCTCATACTCTCCATTTTCTACCGATCGGCCGTCGCCGGCCTCATAGGTCTCGCGCCACTCTCTTTATCGATCCTGATCAATTTCGCCGTCATGGGCTTTGTAGGCATAAAACTCAACATAGGTACGGCCATGGTGGCGAGCATAGCCGTCGGCATCGGCATCGACTACACCATCCACTACATGGCGGCCTTTCACCACGAATATCTGTTGACAAAGGGCAAAGGCAAATTCCTGCGACGCACCTTCCTCACCTCGGGCAAGGCGATACTGTTCAACGCCGTGTCGGTAGGCGCGGGTTTCGGCGTGCTCGCCTTTTCGCAGTTCAATATCCTGGCCGAATTGGGTCTTCTCATCGCGCTGACCATGGGCACGAGCGCCCTCGTCAGCCTCACCCTTCTCCCCGTCCTGCTCATCACCGTCAATCCAGCCTTCATCCGGCGGCCCCTGCCGTCCGACAAGGCATTGAACGCTATGGAGGCTACACAATGAAACGTTTTTTCTGCCTGATCGCGGCCATCGTCCTTGCGGCAAGCTTGGCTTACTCCCAGACCGCCGCCGAAATCATGAAGGCTTCGCGCGACAGGATAAAGGCAGACACCGTATCCACGAGGGCGCGCATGGTAATCAGCGCCAAGGATGGCTCCACCACCGAGCGCCTCGTCGACCAGTACACGAGCACCGCAGGCGGTTTTACGAAGACGATGGTTGTCTTCCAGAAGCCGGCCTCGGTGGCAGGGACGCGTTTCCTCACTATCGCCGAGAAAGGAAAGAAGGGCGACCAGTGGATATTCCTGCCAGCACTGGGCAAGGTGAGGCGCATCGCCGCCAGCGAAGGCTCGGCCAGCTTCATGGGCACCGACATGTCCTATGACGATGTGGCATCGTCCGACCGCGACACCGACCTCGACACCTACAGCCTTCTCCGAGAGGAGAACCTCGGCGGCAAACCCTGCTGGGTGATCGAAGCCAAGCCCAAGGATACTGCCTATCAGTATTCGCGCATGACCGGATGGATAGAAAAGGCCACCTACATTTCGCTGAAGATGGAGCTGTACGACAGGAAGGGAAACCTCGTCAAAGTGATGGAGATGAGCGAAGTCAAGGATATCCAGGGAAGGCTCACGCCCACCGTCACGAAGATGACAACTGTCCAGGCCAAGACTTCAACCACCATCTACATGGATATCATGAAATACGACGACCCGATCCCGACGGGTGTGTTCACCGAACGATTCCTCCAGACTGGCCGTCCGTAAAGGAGACAGAGATGATAAAAAACAGGAAAAGCATCATATCGGCTATTCTCCTGGCAGTACTTTTAATATTTAGTGGCGCGCAGGCGGGAGCCCAGGAATTCGGCTTCGGGGATGGGGCGGCCGCTGCCGGGCAGCCGGCTGCGACCGGCGCGACGCTGGGCGGAGAGGTATCCTTCTCCTTGCTGGCCTTTCCGGGCGAGTTGATCGATGGTGATTTTTCGAACAGTACGGTATTGCCGGCAACCAAAATCAGTGTGGAAGCCTCAGGGGCGAAAGCCGATGCATTCATCGGCATGAAGCTCGACAAAGACATCCTCGCCACAAGCCCTGCCGACATCCTCGACGAAGCCTGGCTGCGCGTATTTGCCGGACAGGCGACGATCCAGGGCGGCATCTTGCGCGCCACGTGGGGCCGCGCCGACTCCTTGAGCGTCCTCGACGTACTCAATCCCCGGAACCTGAGCGATCTCACCCTGCGCGACGAAAGTGACCGCAAGCTCGCCGTACCCATGCTGCGCCTGACACAGAGCCTGGGCGAGCGGCTTTCGGCCGACTTCGTCTACCTGCCCTGGTTTGAGGGCGACAGGATTGCCAGGACAGGTCTCTGGGTTCCCGCCCAGCTGAAGCCTTTCGCGGCGGCTACCATCAACATGCCCGCAACGACAGGCCTCGACTATGGCCAGGCAGGGTTGCGCATAACCGGCAGCTTGAAAGGTATCGACCTTGGAGCCCAGTATTTCTATGGGCGGCTGACAACGCCTTTTATGGACACAACTGATGCGGCGACATTCCTTTACTTCAACCCGGCTCAAGTCATCGACATCGGCTGGAATCCCTACCACCAGGTAGGCGCCGACGCGGCCTTTGTCGCCGCTGGATTCAATGTCCGGCTGGAAGCCGGGGTCAACCTCACGGAAGACGCGGCCGGCACCGACACCCTCGTCTACAACCAGCACGCTGTCTGGTCGGCGGGCTTCGACAGGGATCTCTTCGCGAGCATCAACCTCAATCTCCAGGCCATGGGCAAGGTGCGGCTCAACCACGACAAGATAGCGAATCCTCTCGACATCGAATCAGGAACCACAATCACCTCAACCCAAGTCGCCGCCCTTCTCTCGCGCAGCTTCATGCAGGAAAAGCTGAAAATCGAACTGCTGGGGCTTCTGGGCGTGGAAAAACTGGATTATATGGTGGAGCCTGGCCTCGTACTTGCAATCGGCGATGCCGAGATAGCCCTGCGCGGCCGCTACTTTGGCGGCGACGCCGAAGGCGACTTCGGACAGTTCAACGACAGGAGTTATGTGAGCCTTTCCTCGAAATACGCTTTCTAAACCGGAACTATCACGTTGTAGAGATTGGGAATTCTTTCCATCACGAGAGGGAAATCACAGCGGGCGAGGATTTCAGCTTCCCCGTCGCACTGTAGGGGAATATTCTCGTCATTCTGAATCTCTATCCGCGAAGCCGAAAAGTGCTCTATCTCGCGGACGGCGTCATGCCTGCCCTTTTCTATTGAGCCCTTCACGAGAAGCTTTCGCAGAAGGCTCGTCTGCTCGCAGCTCACGATATTTTCCATCCCGGGGAGAATCTTTTTGTTAGAGCCATATTGCCGGTTGCCCGAAGCCCCCATGGCGACGAAGAGCCTCGCCTTCCTCGATTCGTGGATCAACCTGCCTTCGAGGTCCCAGACCTTTAGCCCCATCGGGATCACCTTGTACGCCCTGTCGTAGAGCATTGTGGCTATATTGACCCAGAACTTGTAGGAATCGCCCGGAAACACCGATTTCAGCTTGTTCGTCTTGTCCGAAACATAGGCGTCGAGGCCGACGCTCGCGATGTTGAATGCCCACAAAGGCGGCTTGCCGCCTTCCTCGGCGGGGCGCACCTGGACGGCAGCCCTCCGCTCAAGCTTTAAGGGGGAAAGAAACCGGCCGAGAGCGGTGACAAGATCTCTGCCCTCCGAACCGTCATTGCCCGTTCCCAGAGGAAGCCTGAGCAGGGCGAACTGATCCTTTCTGTCGTCGGGCAGGTAGAGGAGGCGTTCCGCCATCTCAAGGCTCGTGCCATCGCCGCCCGCCGTCATGATGATGTGGAAGGAATCGTGCCCGTTGGAGGTGGAATGATCCAGGGTTCGCTGCGCTATCGCCGAGGCGTGGCCGCAGCGTTGGGTGAGATGAAGCCTCACCTGAACTTCTTTCTCCCGCGGCGGAAGCGCCGAGGCCAGAGCGACCACCTGCTGGAGCTCGCTTTTCCGTCTGGCGGCGATGTGGCGGCGCTTGAAGCCGCCCGCCTGGGGATTGGCGATGATGTCCACGAGGAGCTTGCTTTCCGGGAATGCGGGCGAATGCTCAAGGATGGCTTTTATGCCATCGGCCAAATCTTCTGGGCGCATATCAGGTAGGATAGTACCGCTTGGGCAATATGTCCATGCGGGGCGCGTCGCGTCATAAGGCGCCTGGCGTCACTGGACGCGCGCCTCGCTGGCACGCTATCCCTTCACCGCTCCCATCGTGAGCCCCTTCACCACGTACTTCTGGAAAATCATCGTCAATATGATGGCGGGAGCCATAATGGCAACGGCGGCGGCCATGACGGCGCCCCAGTCCACCTCGGCGTAGGAGACAAAGTTGTAGACGGCGATGGGCAGGGTTTTCGTCCTTTCCATGCTCAAAACCTGGGAGAACATGAAGTTGTTCCAGGAAAAAATAAAGGAAAGCGTAATGGAGGTGACGATGCCAGGCCCCGAGACGGGCAGGATTATCGATATGAAAGCCCGCTGCCGCGTGGCTCCGTCCACCATGGCCGACTCCTCCATCTCGATAGGTATCGTCTCGAAATAGCTTGACATGATCCATACGACGATGGGCAGGGCGATGAGCATGTGCGAAAGAATGAGGGCCGTATAGCTGTCCATAAGGTGCAGGCGCGAAAAGATGATGTACCAGGGCATCAGGAAGGAAATGCCCGGCATGAGCTTGGCCACGAGGATGAATACCGACAGTTTCTTCTGCTGGAAACGGGCTATCGAGTAGGCGGCAGGCAGCCCCAGCAGCACCGAAAGCCCTACGGCTACGATACCGACGATCGACGAATTGATGAAGTACTTCAGGAAGTTCTGTTCGGTGAACACCTTCAGGTAGTTGCCGACGATGGGCGAAAAAATGAATTTCGGCGGCCAGGAGATGATGTCCACCTGGGTCTTGAAGGACGAGGCCAGCATCCACACGAAAGGAAAGAGGACGGGAACGGCGATGCCCACCAGTACGAGGGCGAAAAGGAATCGGCGCATCAATGATACTTTCATACCCGCCTCCTAGAGCTCGAACCGCTTGCGAAGCCGCATGATCGCCATGCTGAGCAGGAGGACCAGCAAAAAGAGGAAAATGAGAATCACCGAAGACTGTCCCATCCGGAAATACTCAAAACTATATTTGAAGGCCATGATGTTGAGGGTTTCCGAGGCGTAGCCCGGACCTCCCCCCGTCATGGCGTAGATGATGTCGAAGGTCTTGAGGGCGTCGATGGAGCGCAGGATCATGGCGCGCTATCATCGGCAGGGTTATCTGTGAAAAGGTCTGGAAGGCATTGGCTCCGTCGACTTTGGCCGACTCATAGGGCTCCTGGGAAAGCCCGGCAAGCCCAGCGAGGACTATGAGGGTGACCATGGGCGTCCACTGCCAGATGTCGACGAGGGCGAGGGAGGGAATCACGGTCGCCGTGTTGGAAACCCACTCCGAAGGCGGCAGGCCGAGAAGGCTGAGCATGTAGTTCATGAAGCCGATCGTGGGGTCGAAAAAGAGATTCCATACGATACCGATGGCGACGGGCGTCGCCACGAGGGGAAGGAGGAGAATCAGCTTCATGGCCGATTTTCCCTTGAATTCCCTGTTGAGGAGGAGGGCGAGAGCGAGACCGAGCAGGGTCTCTACCGCCACGGCGAGAAAGGTGAAGGAGAAAGTGCGGCCTACGGCGCTGATAAAGCGCGGTTCATTGAAGACCCTGAGATACGATTTGAACCACACAAGGCTGAGAGGCATGCCCGAAGTGAGATTCCAGTTGGTGAAGCTCAGAAAAAGGGTGTAGAGGACGGGAAAGAGCATCATGACAACGACAAAGGTTACTGCCGGCAGGGGGAACAGTATTTTCAAGTTCCTTTCGACGAAACCGCTTTTTGTCATGCTATCCTCCGGAAAAAATTGAAACGAAAGGCGGCGGAGCGGATCGCTCCGCCCCGCCGCCACCGGGAAGATCAGTTTCGACGGATCTCAGTAGACGCCGTATTCGCCGGTGTCCTCGAGGAGTTCGTTGACGGCTTTGACCTTGGTTTTTGCCAGGGTTGCCAGATTCTGGGAAAGTCCGGCCGTATTGATGGATTCGATGATCACCTCGCCGATGAGGTCGCGGGCGTTGCCGACGGCGCTCATATAGGGTCGGTCAAAGGGATTGCCGTTCTTGGCGGCATAGGCCTGAGAGGCTACGAGTTCGGGATTGGCCTTGGCTTTTTCAGAAAAGGCCTTG